>CADBQM010000021.1 GCA_902796795.1 uncultured Eubacteriales bacterium | reverse complement strand
TCGCTGAAGCCGGGAGAGGTCCTGACCATAAAAGACCTGCTCTACATCCTGATGCTGCCCTCGACCAATTCCGCCGGCAACGTGCTTGCGGAATATACCGCCGGCAGCCGGTCGCGCTTTGCCGCGCTGATGAACGAAAAATGCAAAGCGCTCGGACTGAAGAACAGCCACTTTGTCAACGCGCACGGGCTGGACAGCCGCCTGCATTATTCCTGCGCTTACGACCTTGCCAGGATCCTGAAGGCCGCCTGTGAGAACGACTGGGTCCGCGGACTCCTCTCCGCAAAGAACTATACCGTGGTCGACACCGCGCTCACAGAACCGCGCGCGGCAGAGACCGGCCATGAGATGCTGAACGGTATCTTCCCTTCCGAAGGCGCTTTTGCCGGGAAGACCGGCTGGACGATCGGCGCGAACGCCACGCTCGCGACCGCCTACGAAAGGGACGGCAAACGGCTTTATATCGTCACCATGAACTCTGACGAACGGCTGCAATACCGGGATACGGACGCGCTCGCAGATGCCGCGTACCAGCTGCTTTCCGGTGCCGCCGAACCGTCCCTCACGCCCCGCATCTATGACGTTAAAGCGGAAAATAAGGCGGACGGGACCGTGGACATCCGCTTCCTCGTCAGTGACGACCGCGTGACAACGCGCGCGATCTGCTGGAACGACGCCGCCGGCACCGCCTCCGCATTCCAGCTTACCCCGCCTGCACCGGAGGACGGCGCCGTCCGCTTTACACTGAGCGCTCCCGGCGCGCACGGGCTCTACCGGCTGCAGCTCTTCGTCTACGCAAAGAACGGACGCGAAAGCGGACTCGAGATGACTTTTCTTTACACCGGCAGCCCGCTTCCCGTTTCCTCGATCACGCTGTTTGAAAACGCAAGCTATTTCATCGATCAGAACGGTTTTGTAAAGCGCGGCGTGATCGAACTTCCCTCCGGCTGCTACTACGCGGATCCGGAGACTGCCCGCATCCGCTACGCCTCCTTTGTCGACAGCGGCGAAGACCGCTACTACGCCTCCGCAGACGGAACGTTTCTGACCGGCTGGCTCACGATCGGCGAAGATACGTATTATTTCCAGCCCGACGGACGCATGGCGATCGGCCTGTATGAGGTAAACGGGACCACTTATGATTTTTCGGAAGTCGGAAGACTGCTTCAATAATAACGGATGAAAGGAACGCCGGCGGCATCGCCGGCAGGGAACAGACTGGTATGGACGAAAAAGCAAAAAGGGAAAAGGACGAAAGAGCGCTCCGCTATGCCCGGACGATCATTACGATCGGGACGGTCATCGTGCTGCTCATCGCCGTTCTGATCCTGCTGCTCGTCATCGTATACGCAAAGCCCGTGAACGCGGGGGCGCAGGTGATCCCGGAAGTCGAAGAGAAAGCCCTGCTCTCCCTGGAAGGACAGGAAGACGCGGACGTGGGCGAGATCGTTTACAAAATGAGCTCCGTGGACCAGAGCCGCGCGGACGTGATCTCGGAATCCGAGTCGATCGAGGCTTCCATCGAAGCCTCGATCGAAATGTCCATCGCGATGTCGATCGCGGCCGAACAGAGCAGCATCGAGCAGTCCATCTACGAGTCCTCTTATGAATCCTACTACCAGTCCTCCGTGGAAGAAGCTTCCTCCATCGCGGAATGGGAAGCGCTCTGCGCGCCGATCAAGGGCTCTCACCTGATCCCCGGCCAGGTCGTCTACAATTGCGACGACACGGACATTCCTTACCTCCGGGCCCTGTTTGACAACATCATCGTGGTCGGCAACTCGCGCGCGAAAAACGCGGTCGACTGCGGGATCATGACCGAAAGGGAAGTGATCTACGTCAGCGGCCAGCCTGCCGCGACCTTCGGTGACGCTGTCTCCCGCGGCGCCAGCCTTTACAAGCCCAAAATGGTGCTGATCCTGGGCCTGAACGACCTCGGCTATTACAAGAGCGACAGCTACGCCTTCCAGGAGGATTACCGGAAGCTGATCGACCTCTACTACTCCATCAATCCGAACAGCACGCTCTACCTGCAGGAGATCCTGCCGGTCCCGGACGAGGCGGCGCCCTATTTCTGGCGCTATAAACAGATCCCCGTCTTCTGCGACCGCATCAAGGAGCTCTGCGCGGAAAAGAACTGCGTCTACCTTTCCAAGACTTCCGAATACGCGGACTTTTCGCTGATCAATTCGGAAGACCACGCCCATTACGGCAAGGAATACTA
>CADBQM010000020.1 GCA_902796795.1 uncultured Eubacteriales bacterium | reverse complement strand
GACGCGGAAGACGGCGGAAACAAGAAGAACGACGGGAACCGCCGCCGTTATTACAAGTATCGTCCGCGCAGGGACAACAAACCGAAAACGGAGGCATAAACCGCCCGCATGACGCTGCTGAAACAAAACGAACGGATCGACGATCTACAGCGGAAAGGATACCGGCTGATCCAGAACCGGAAGCAGTTCTGCTTCGGGATCGACGCGGTGCTTCTGTCCTGGTTTGCGAAGGCCTGGCCCGGGGAAAGGGTGATCGACCTCTGCAGCGGCAGCGGCGTGATCCCGATTCTGATGGAGGCACGCTATGGCGAGGGCACTTACGTCGGGCTGGAGCTCAACGGGGAAGTATGCGAGATGGCGTCGCGCTCGGTCGAGATGAACGGCCTTGCGGGCAGGATCCGGATGGTGAACGGGGACGTCCGCACGGCGGCGGCATTTTTCGGTAAAGAAAGCTTTGACGCTGTTACAGTGAACCCTCCGTATATGCCGAAAGGGAAGGGGCTCGTGAATCCGGACCCGGCGCTGGCCGCGGCAAAGCACGAGGTCTTCTGTACACTGGAGGACGTAATAACGGAAGCGGCGGCGCTGCTTAAAGTGGGCGGCCGTTTTTACATGGTGCACCGCCCGGCGCGCCTGAAAGGCATTCTGGAGCAGATGGACGTTTGCGGGCTTTCTCCCGAAACACTTACCTTTGTGCATTCGTCGGCGGGAAAGGACGCGGTACTGCTTTTAGTCAGCGGCGTCAAGGGACGGAAGGCCCTGATGAAGATCACGGCGCCGCTCTTTGTCTATAACGAAGACGGCAGTTATACGGCCGAGGTGAGAAGGATCTACGATGAGTAAGGGAACACTGTATCTTCTGGCTACACCGATCGGAAATCTGGGCGACATGACGCTCCGCGGGATCGAGGTCCTGAAAAGCGTCGACTTGATCGCGGCCGAGGATACCCGGAACAGCATCAAGCTGCTGAATCATTTTGACGTCCATACCCCGATGACGTCCTACCACGAGCACAACCGCTTTGAAAAGGCGGAGGAGCTCGTCGCGCTGCTGCTGGAAGGGAAGGATATCGCCTGCATCACGGACGCGGGCACGCCCGGGATCTCGGACCCCGGCGAAGTCCTGGTGAAGCGCTGCGTGGAGGAGGAGATCCCCGTGACGAGCGTCCCGGGACCGGCAGCCCTCATTTCGGCGCTGATCCTTTCCGGCTTCAGCACCCGGCGCTTCCGTTTCGAAGGCTTCCTGCCCGCGGAAAAGAAAGAGCGGGAAAACGTCCTGAAGGGGCTTGAAAAGGATCCCGCGACGCTCGTTTTTTACGAGGCGCCGCACCGGCTCCTGAAGACCGTGGGAACCCTGTATGCAGCGCTCGGCGAGCGCAGGGCCGCCTTCTGCAAGGAACTGACCAAAAAGCACGAGGACATCTGCCGGCTGCCGCTTTCAGCGGCGCTGGAATTCTATGAAAAAGAAGCGCCGCGGGGCGAATACGTGATCGTCGTCGAAGGCGCGGACACGGAAAAGCTGAAAGCAGAGGAGCAGCAGGCTTTTTCCGCACTTTCCCTGGAAGCGCATATGCAGCGCTACCTGGACGCCGGCCTTGACAGAAAAGAAGCCATGAAGAAGGTGGCGGAGGACCGCGGCGTCCCGAAACGTGAGATCTACAGGGCGCTGCTCACGGAAGAAAGCGGAGACTGAAAAAGCCGCTTGCTTTTTTAAGGAAGCTGTTGTATCATATTTTTTGCGATTCATTCGCAGGGCGTCTTAGCCAAGGGGTAAGGCGTGGGTCTGCAACACCCTGATCGCCGGTTCAAATCCGGCAGACGCCTCTCATATGGAAACAGGAGCGTTTTCCGCTCCTGTTTTTCTTTTTGTGCCGGATCCGCCGACGCATCATTTCTTCGAATTTTTGCATTTTGGGGCTGTTCAAACAGGGCACATCTGCTAAACTGAAAACAGAAAATACTGCGCATGTAAGCAGTCTGGAAAAGGAGGATTTATGGAACAGGATCTTTTCCCGAGAACCATGGTCGCGGGGAAGTCGCTCTCCCGCATGATCATCGGCACCAACTGGATGCTTGGCTGGAGCCATCGCTCCCCGGCGGCAGACCATCAGATCAAAAACCGCTTTCAGGACGGGCCGAGCGCCTGGCCGATGCTGAAGGCGTTCCTCGATAACGGCGTCGACACCATCATGGGCATGATGCAGCAGGAACGCGTCATGCAGGAAGCCGTGCGCTACGCGGAGGAAAAGAGCGGCAAGAAGATGATCGTGATCGATACCCCGATCATGAACGTGGACGACAATCCGACCGCCCGCATGGAAGCCCGCGAAGTGATCAGAAGAAGCAAGGCCGCCGGCGCGGATTTCTGCTTCCTGCACCATTCGACGGTGGAGCAGCTGGTCAATAAGAATAAGCACGAGATCGTACGGCTCGGCGATTATACCCAGATGATCCGCGAGGAGGGGATGATCCCCGGCCTTTCCGCGCACATGCCGGAGATCATTCTGTACTGCGACGAGAACAACTATGACGTCGAGACCTATATCCAGATCTACAACTGCATGGGCTTCCTGATGCAGGTCGAGATCGAAACGGTCGCACAGATCATCCATAACGCCAAAAAGCCGGTCATGACGATCAAGCCCATGGCAGCGGGACGGACGACACCTTTTGTCGGCCTGAACTTCGTCTACAACACCATCCGCGACACGGACATGGTGACGGTCGGCTGCTTTAACGACGAAGAGGCCTATGAGGACATCGAGATCGCCCGCGCGGCGATCGAGCGGCGGCTGCCGGAGATCGGGAAGCGTTCGAGCCCGAACCTGAAACAGGACGCCTTCGGCAACAAGGGGGAATAAGATGCCGCCGGTCAACGTCATGATCAAACCCGCCTCGGGGCTCTGCAATATGCGCTGCACCTACTGCTTTTACGCGGACGAGATGGACAAGCGCACGGAGCGCTCGTACGGCATCATGTCGGAGGAGACGCTGGAAAACGTGCTCCGGAAGGTGCTCGCCTTTGCGGAAGGCGACGTGACGATCGCCTACCAGGGCGGGGAGCCGACGCTCGCCGGGCTGGATTTCTTTAAGAAGAGCATCGCGTTTGAAAAAAAGTATAATGAGAAGGGGCTCCGGATCCACCACGCGCTGCAGACGAACGGCTATCAGCTGGACGACGACTGGTGCAGCTTCTTTCACGAAAACGAATTCCTGATCGGGCTATCCGTGGACGGGATCCGCGCGACGCACAACGCTTACCGGAAGGATGCTGCCGGCGCGGACACGTTTGACCGGGTCATGGAGACCGCCGCGCGGCTCACGCGCCACGGCGTGGAATTCAATATCCTGACCGTCGTGAACGCCAGGACTGCTCTCCGGATCCGCCGGATCTATGAGGAATACCGGAAAGCGGGCTTCCGCTACCAGCAGTACATCCAGTGCCTGGATCCGCTCGGGGAAGCCCAGGGCAGCCACGACTATTCTCTGACGCCGGAGGTCTACGGGCAGTTCCTGATCGATCTCTTCGATCTCTGGAACCAGGACCTCGAGCAGGGGAAACAGCCCTACATCCGCCAGTTCGAAAACTGGGTCGCGATCCTCTTAGGTTACCAGCCGGAAGCCTGCGACCAGCAGGGCGTCTGCAATATCCAGAACATCGTGGAGGCGGACGGCAGCGT
>CADBQM010000019.1 GCA_902796795.1 uncultured Eubacteriales bacterium | reverse complement strand
GTCTTTGCCGCCCTGGTTCCCGGGGGATATAAAAGGATGCCGCCGGAGGTGTGGCCGATCGCCGCGCCGCAGATGTTCGGATGCGCGAGGACAAAGTCCACGATCGCCTTCGTTTCTACGTTGCTTAAGGGATAAGCGCCGGCGCCGGGCTGACGTGAATCCGCGAACCATCCGTAGGGGAAGTTCCGGTTGAAATCGAGGCCCCAGTCGGGCTTCTTTTCCTTCAGGTTCTCGCTGCCGTCGTAGTCCTCAAAAATACCTTCCGCGTAGATATCAAAGAATTCGCCGCAGATATCGCCGGGATCGCGCTTCACCATGAGCTCCGGGTCCTTCGGGTCTTTCTTCCAGGCGCCGTAGGGGGTCGGGATCCGCATCATGCGGACGACGCCGTCACCGTCCAGGTCTTCGTCCTTGATACCACCCTTTTCCGGGAGGTATTCGCGGTTGACGCTCCGGAGCGTATAGGGGGTGGAAAGATAGGTCTCCGCCCCGTCCGGGGTCACGCGCGGGATCACGTAGACCGTCGTGGTATCGAGGAGCTTCGTGACCGTCTCTTCGCTGCCGTAATTCGTCAGCAGGTAGTCGACCGTGTGCATCGCCGCCATCGAAGCCGTGACTTCTCCCGCATGGATATTGCCGTCCAGGTACCAGCCGGGCTTCGAAAGCGCGTCGCCGGTCTCCTTGTTGGTGATCGTGATCACGTACTGGTTCCGACCTTCTTTGGTCACACAGTTTGCTTCCAGCGTACAGAGCGCCGGGTATTTTTCCGCGAAGTATTCCAGATTGCTCTTGATCTCCGCATACTTATAATAGTGGTCGTAGGTAAAAGTTGTCTTCATCGTCTGCCCTTTCCGGACGGTTTCCGCCCACTTTATGCCTTCGCCCTGCCGTCCCGTACCTTCTTACAGCACCTGCGACAGGAATTCCTGAGTTCTCGGGTTCTTCGGATGATCAAAGAGCTCGTCCGGCGTACCGGATTCCGCGACGACGCCGTCGTCGATAAAGAGCACCCGGTCGGCGACCTTGCGGCAGAAGCCCATCTCATGGGTAACGATCACGCAGGTCATACCGCTCTCGGCCAGCTTCTGGATGACCTCCAGAACGCCCTTGACCATTTCCGGGTCCAGCGCGGACGTCGGTTCGTCAAAGAGCATCACGTCCGGTTCCATCGCAAGCGCCCGTACGATCGCAAGACGCTGCTTCTGTCCGCCGGAGAGCTTCCGCGGATACTCCTGCTCCTTGTCGGAAAGCCCGACCTGGGCAAGGAGTTCTTTCGCCTTCGCTTCCGCCTGTTCCTTGGTATACTTCTTGGTCTTGACCGGGGCGATCGTGATATTGTCGATCACCTTCAGGTGCGGGAAGACGTTGAACTGCTGGAATACCATACCGATCTTCTGCCGGTGCAGGTTCAGGTCCGTCTTTTTCTCATCCAGCTCGTCGCCTTCAAAAATGACCTTGCCGGACGTCGGGACCTCCAGGAGGTTCAGGCAGCGAAGGAAAGTAGACTTGCCGCCGCCGGACGGGCCGATGATGCAGACGACTTCCCCTTTATATATCTTCTCGCTGATGCCCTTCAGGACCTCGAGCTTGCCGAAGTTTTTCTTCAGATCTACGGTTTCGATTAAAGGGATTCTGTTATCAATCACTGACGCTCAACCTCTTTTCCATCTTTTTCACACCGAAGGACAGGACCAGCGTAACGATCAGGTAGATGCCCGCGATGATCATCTGCGGCTGCCATACCAGGTACTTGTTCGCCAGGATCGTCCTGGTGTACATCAGTTCATACAGCATGAAGGTGCCGGCAAGCGACGTCTCCTTGACCATGGCGATGTACTCGTTGCCAAGGGCAGGAAGGATGTTCTTGATCGCCTGCGGGAGTACGATCCTGAGCATCGTCTGGCCTTTGGTCATGCCGAGCGAACGCGCGGCCTCGGTCTGGCCGGAATCGACGGCGTTGATGCCGCTCCGGATGATCTCCGCCACGTAGGCACTGGAGTTCAGGATCAGCGCGAACATGACGAAGTAGATCTTATCGATCTTATTCAGCACCGGGAACGCCATCGGCAGGAAATAGTACGAAATGTACATCTGTACCAATAACGGCGTACCACGGAGCACGTTCACGTAGACCGACGCGATGAACGAGACGAATTTGTTCTTGGAAAGATGGATGACGGCCACGACCGCACCCAGGATCGATCCAAGCGTCACTGCGATGAACGAGTATTCCAGCGTTCCTGCAAGACCTCTTAAGAAGATCGGCCAGTATTCAAACAGAACCTCAAAGATCCCTTTTCCCATGTTTCTTTCTCCGTATCAGTTGATCGTCAGCAGTACTTCCGGGCTTTATCAGTCGATGCCCGCCTGCTTCTTGGCTTCTTTGTAGAACTGGCCGTAGTAGCCGTTTTCCTTGACTGTCTCAAGGATCTGGTTGATCACGCCCATAAACTCGGTCTCGCCCTTCTTGGCCATCATGACGGTGCCTTCGTATTCATCATACAGGGAAAGATCGAAGTTGACGCCGGTCATGGCAAACTGTCCTTCGGACTGATCGACGTACATCTGAGCGGTGTCGCCGTCCATCGCGACCGCGTCGCACTTGCCTGCCGCAAGACCGAGGATCGCCTGATCGAGGGTCGCTACAAATTCAAGTTCGGTCGTCTTCGCGCTGTCCAGTGCAAGGATCTGGTCTTCCACATACATCTGCTGCAGCGAATTCGCCTGCGCCATGATGTGTTTGCCGATAAAGTCAGCATAGGTGTTATAGTTGTCTTCCTGGCCGGCCGGGCAGATCAGGGTATGGAAAGAAGCTTCGTCCGGATCGCCGATATAGCCGATGGAAAGTTCATAGTTTTCTGCTCTGTCCTTCTTCCAGCCGTAACCGGAGATGCCGAGGTCGGTCTTGCCGGTATCGACGGCCGCCATCGTGGACGAGAAGTCCATGGTCTCGATCTTCAGGTCGACGCCGAGGCAGTCGGCGATGTACTTCGCAAGCATCATTTCCGAGCCATAGATCGTACCGTCTTCGGTAATGAATTCCGCTGCCGGATAGTCCGGGGAGGTCGCGATCGTCAGGACGCCGTTGTCCAGGATCGCTTTCAGCTTGCCGGTCGCCTTCTTAAGGTCAAGGTTCGGTTTCTTCAGGTCCGTGGTATCCAGAAGATACGCATAGGTGGAATTTTTCCCGGTCTTTTTGCCGGAGCTGCCGTTGTTGCCGCATGCCGCGACAGACATGATCACCGCAAGAACAAGGATCACTGCAAACATTTTCTTCATCAGGTTTTTCATTTTTCTTCTCCTCTTTTTTCTGATGTTGTGATTGTCCCTGTGCGGTCCGGGCTTCTTTTTGCTTCTGCAGGGAAAATAAAAAAGCCCGTTCCGACACTGTTTCCTAGTGTCGGGACAGGCTTGAAACCTGCGGTACCACCCAACTTCGTACGTGTGAACGTACGCTCTCAGTGCACCTCCTGCAAGGCGCCGGCTTTCTTATACAGAGGGCCGCTCTGTCTCCCCTACTTTGGATCTCTCCGGTTCAGTTCGCCCTCGGGAGCGCGTTCGTAATTCCGCTGCCGCCGCCTTCCACCATCGCGGCTCTCTATGGACAGGTGAGGAAAAACTACTATTCTCCGTCAACGGTTTGTTGAATTTCGTTTTATTTTACACACCCTGAAAGATTTGTCAAGCAAAATTTTAAAAAAATAATCGGTTTTTTTGCAGCACGATATCCAAAGGGAGATGAACAGCTTCTCTTCTCTGCATCAGCAAGTGTGCAGCTTCTCTTCTCTGCACCAGTAAGTAAAGAGCATGTGATATTCCATGGTTTTCATTTCCACATGTTCTATAACACCGTCAGCAACATGTGAAGCGCCATAACTTACGATTTCACATGCTCTGAACACCATCAGCAACATGTAAAGCGCCATAACTTACGATTTCACATGCCTGTTTCTCACGCTTCAGGCATGTGAAATCGGATTTTCTGCTTTTTGCATGTCCTGTCGGGCATGTAAAATCACAATTCTTCCTTCTCACATGCTTTCAAATAAGGTATTGGGCATGTGGAATGACAATAATCCTCATCTGCATGCCGCCAACCGGATATTCGGGCATGTGAATCTAGTTTCTCCGTGCCTGGCATGCTCTACCAGCAATGACTGGGCATGTGAAACTTGCTTTTCTGTACCTCCAGGAGAAAAAGACATCGTGCATGATTGATCATCTCCCCTTTACCGGACAACTCCAGTAATGGGGGTATATTGATTCGGCTGTTCCCATTCAGTTCAGTACCAGGAGCTCATGCAGCTTAAGCTCCGGCAGCCGGATGCGGGTGTAGTGTGCGCCCCGCTCCACGGAAACGCTGCCGTTTTCCAGGCTCCTGACCCGGCCCTCTTTTATGAGATCGTTCCGCACTTCAAGCGTTACTTCGGGAAGCGGCAGGATCGTTTCCGCCGCCCCGCGCTGTGCGTGATGCGTCGTCAGATCGACGATGTGGATAAGCACGCCTTCCCCGTTTTCGAACACGGCCGTGTCCACAAAGCCCGGCGTCTCCACCCGGACCAGGTCTTCGCCTTTCAGCGCCCAGCGCACGGCGTTCCGGAGAAGCTTCCGCTGGTCTCCGAAGAGGAAATCATGATAGCAGCGGTCGATGTCGCCCGGGAAATAGACCGCGCGGCCGGCGCCGTAACAACGGAAAAAGACTTCCTCATAGTCTGCCGGGAGCGCGCGCGGATAGACCTCTTCCATCGGAAGGTCCGGATAAGCGGGAACGGCGGCGAACGGCGAATCTTCGAAAAGCCCGGGATCAAAAGTGATCCCGACCCGGCTCTCCGTACCTGAGAGTCTGCGTTCTTCGCACCACACCTCTTCCAGCGGTTCTTCCGCCGCTTCAAAATAGCCTTCCGAAAGGAGCGGGTCCCCGACGCCTTTCTTCACGCGGATATAACTGTTCCGGATATTATTGATATCCTTTCCGTTTGCATGGACGCCGAACAGTCCCGAAAGGCCGAAGTCTTCCCTTTTCCGGCCGTTTTCATCGTAAAGCGACGTCTCGTAAGTAGCGATCACCGCGCCGCCGGCAGCCGCGTAGGCTGTAAGCGCCGCACAGTCTGCGTCCGTCAGCACCGCGATGTTCGGCAGGATCACTGCCTTATAGCGGCTGAGATGTTCCGTGTCGATGTCATGGGCGTCCAGCATGTCGAAGGGGATCCGGGATTCCGTGAGCACCTGGTACCAGCCGTTTATCGGTTTTTCAACGAGGCGGTCACGCTCTGAAAAAGCGTATTCTTTCACAGTCTGCTGGGAAAAGACCAGCGCCGTCTCCGCGCGGCTTTTCGTGTCACGAAGATAAGGCTCCCAGTCCGCGTACTTACGGTACAGCTGTTTGACGACGGGCATCCAGCGTTCATCGAAGACCTGCATGCTGAATTTCGTGAACCAGGGCCGCATGCCGTTCGCGACGGCTTCAGAGATCCAGAGCTTCAGCTCCGCCGCTTCCTGCACCGAATCCTTCCAGCGCTTTTCCGCGCTGCCGGTGGAAAAGATCCCGCCGATCGGTTTATCGCCCATGACCGCCCTCATCTGCTTCGCGATCCGGCCGTTGGCCCAGGGCGCCATGAGCCCCGACCTTCCCTGCCGGTCCGCGTAAAGGACGTCCGAATAGGCGCCCAGTTCTTTGTTATCAAGAAAGGGTTCCGTACCGACGGCGGAGTTCGGGATAAAACGCATCGCAGGCCGGTGCTTCCGGATCTCGTCGTCCCAGCAGCGCGCGAGTTGAAACGCCCGCATTTCATGCCACTTCTCATACAAACGTGTCGTTTCGTCCCCGGGGACCAGGACCTTCGGGATCTCACGCCCGCAGAAATCGTAGAAGCCCTTCCTGCAGGAAGCACAGTAGCACACGCCGGAGCCAGGCCAGCGGTTGCAGAAAATGCCGTCCAGATCATACTTCTCAGCCAGCTCCCCGTGGACCCGTTTCATAAAGTCAAAGCCGTAATCCCCGAGCGGACAGCTGACGTAGGCCTCCGGATAAGACCAGTGCACGCGCGGCTTTCCGTCCGCCGTGACCGCCGCCCACTCCGGATGTGCTTCAAAGGCATCCCGGTGGATCGCATGGGAATCTGTCCGGCAGATGACGGCATAGCCTTTTTTCCGGCAGGCTTCGGTCATATAGCCGAAGAGGTCCTCATGCTCCGGATCCCGCACCCGGTAATGCAGCGGGATATCGGTCGGATGGAAGGCCATATAGCCGCCCGAATTCAGGACCAGGCCGTCGATCCTGCACTCGTCAAGATAACGGAGCCACTTGTCCGGGTCAAAATGCCCGATATCGCCTTCACAGATCGTCAGCTGCGCCCAGCGCTGTGCCTGCATCAGATGCTCGTTCATCGCGTCCTCCTGCATTGAGTCAAAAAAAGAAAGATCGTTACAGGGTCAGACTATCATACTCCGGTGAAAAATGCCACTTTTTTGAAAACGGTCACAGTGAAACCGCACTTTCTCTATTGGACAAAGGCCCTACCCCCTGTTATAATGCTTTTTGTCAGATACTGACTGTTTTTTTGATTGCAATGAAAGGGGTACCAACTGATGGCTTATACAGCAGACGGCAGAAAATACGTTCCCTATGAAGAACGCACCGGCAACGAATCGATCGTCTATTTCACCCGGGATCTTTCACCCGCCGGCCTGATGAAGGCTTACGAAAAGATCAATGCGAACATCACCGGCAAGGTCGCGATCAAACTGCACACCGGCGAGCAGCACGGACCGAACATCATCCCCTCCGCCTGGGTCAAAGAGTTCATGGCGAAGGAGCTTCCGGACGCGACGATCATTGAAACGAACACCTATTATGAAGGCGACCGCGATACGACCGAAAAGCACAGGAAGACGCTGGAAGTAAACGGCTGGACTTTCTGCCCCGTCGATATCATGGACGAGGAAGGCACCGTCTGCCTGCCGGTCAAAGGCGGCAAATGGTTCAAGGAAATGTCCCACGGCAGCCACATGGTGAATTACGATTCCCTGCTCACGCTGACCCACTTCAAAGGCCATACGATGGGCGGTTTCGGCGGTTCCAACAAGAACATCGGCATCGGCTGCGCGGACGGCAAGATCGGCAAAGCCTGGATCCATGCCAAGGGCGATCATCCCTGGGGCGTCGCAGAAGAAGAACTGATGGAGAAGATCTCCGAGTCCACGAAAGCGACCATCGACTTCTTCGGCAAGAACGTCTCCTACATCAACGTGATGCGCAACATGTCCGTCTCCTGTGACTGTGAAGGTCTCGCGGCGGAACCGGTCGTCACCCCGAACGTCGGCATCCTGGCTTCGCTGGATATCGTGGCGATCGACCAGGCCTGCGTCGACATCCTCTTCGCAATGAAGGACGAGGACAAGAAGGCGATGATGAACCGCATCGTGTCCCGCCACGGCCTGCGCCAGCTCACCTACATGAAGGAGCTTGGCATGGGCAACGACCGCTACGTCCTGATCGACCTGGATAATAACGAATGCCGCATGACGCCCGCGGACGCCGTCGAAGGCATCCAGCCTTTCCCGCTGATGCGGAAATAAAGACACTATCGGAAAATTGCCTTTTCATTTACTGAAAACGTGTTTTCCCCACATGCTTATTGTCAATGCCGCCCCCTGCACTTTATAATGCAGGAGGCGGCATTCTTTCTGCTGCAGCAATGTACATTTATTGATCTGAAACCATCATTGGAGGTTGAATCATGAAAGATCGAATCGTTCAGGTGGAACAGGGCCTCTTACGCGGCATGTTTGGCTCAGACCCACGTGTCAAAGTCTTCCGCGGCGTTCCGTATGCAAAGCCCCCGGTAGGAGATCTGCGCTGGCATTCCCCGGTCGAAGCGGAACCCTGGGAAGGGATCCTAAACTGTTATGAATATGGGCAGATCTCGATCCAGTCGGTCCCCGGCGGAGATCCGAACGAGTTCTGGACCCGCGAGCTCCATCCCTGCGGACCGGAATTCAAAATGGGGGAAGACTGCCTGTATCTGAATATCTATACGCCGGCAAAGACCGGCAAGGAAAAACTGCCCGTCTTCTGCTACATCCACGGCGGCGGCTACCAGGGCGGTTACGCTTTTGAACAGGAATTTGACTGGGAGCACCTTGCGGCGCGCGGTGTCGTCGTGGTCGGCATCACCTACCGGCTCGGTCTCTTCGGCTTCCTGGCGCATCCGGAACTTTCAGCGGAAGCCCCGGACGCGCCGAAAGGCAATTACGGTGTTGAAGACCAGTGCTTCGCGCTGAAGTGGGTACAGAAAAACATCGCAGCCTTCGGCGGGGATCCGGAAAAAGTCACGATCGCCGGCCAGTCCGCCGGTGCCGGCTCCGTCCAGACCCAGCTCACCACGCCCTTCGCGGAAGGCCTGTTCCGCGGCGCGATCATCCAGAGTTCCCTCACTGCAGAGTTTGCCGATCTCCCGGGCAACAAACGGACGCTTGCGGATGCAGAAGCGACCGGCGAAGAGTTCTTCCGGCTTGCCGGTATCGGAAGCCTTGAAGAAGCACGCGCCATGGATGCATTCGCGCTTTTCGAAAAGACCCGTCTCCTCGGCCGCGGCATGCGCTTTTCACCGGTCACGGACGGCATCTTCCTGAAGGAATCCACCTTTGAAGCCCTGAAAAACGGCCGCTGGCACAACGTCCCGATCATCGCCGGCTATAACGCGGGCGAAGTCCGGATGTTCAACCGCTTCGGCGGCGCCCTGCCGAAAACGCTTGAGGAATTCAACACTTATCTTGAGCGCCTGGGCGACTGTGGGCCGGAATTCCTGAAATACGCGGATCCGAAGTCCGATGCAGAAGTGGCAGCCATCTTCGAAAAAGACGACTATGCACACCTCATCGCCGCGACCCTGATCGGCGGCCGCATCTACGACGCGCAGGGCCGGAAAGCCTGGCTTTACAATTTTGAACACGAGATGCCCGGAGATGAGGACACCAGCGCCTTCCATGGTGCGGAGCTCTGGTTTGCCTATGATTCCCTGAACCGCTCGTGGCGTCCGTTCACCGGAAAGGATGAGGACCTGGCACGCGCGGTCAGCTCCTACTGGATCAACTTCATCAAGACCGGCGATCCGAACGGCTGTGACAAGCATGGCTTCCCGCTTCCAAAGTGGCCTGCATATTCGGACGCGGCGCCGAAGATCATGCACTTTACGGATGCTCCTCGGGCGGAAGCGCTGGATCTTTCACCGATCCTCGCTTTCCGCATGGACTTCACGCTGGAACAGGCGATAAAGTAATTTCCGCTGATATCGGAAGTGTTCCCTCCCTCCTATAACGGGAGGTGAATCGTTTCTTTTCTCTGCATTGGCAGATGAAGATCTTCTCTTCTCTGCACCAGTAAGTAAAGAGCATGTGATATTCATTGATTTTCATTTCCACATGCTCTGTGCACCATCAGCAACATGTGAAGCGCCATAACCTCCGATTTCACATGCCTGTTTCTCACGTTTCAGGCATGTGAAATCGGATTTTTTGCGCCTTACATACCCTGTCAGGCATGTTAAACTACAATTCTTCTTTCTCACATGCTTTCAAATGAGGTATTAGGCATGTGGAATGACAATAATCCTCATCTGCATGCCGCCAACCGGATATTCGGGCATGTGAAACCAGTTTTTCCGTGCCTCGCATGCTCTGCGAGCAATGATTGAGCATGTGAAACTTGTTTTTCTGTATCTCGCATGTCCTGCCAGGAACGATGGACAACAAAAAGACACCGTGCACTGCACGATGTCTTTTTCCACGGAGAAGATGGGATTTGAACCCATGCACGGCTATTAACCGCCTACTCCCTTTCCAGGGGAGCCCCTTCAACCACTTGGGTACTTCT
>CADBQM010000018.1 GCA_902796795.1 uncultured Eubacteriales bacterium | reverse complement strand
GCGCGTCCGAAGGTCGTGGGGAAGGGGACGACCGCAAGCTCGTGAAAGCTCCGGCAGCCGTCTTCACTCACATAGATACGGTAGAGATGGTCCGGCCGGTTGCCGCAGAAATGCACCGAAGCGTCGTTGCAGAATTCCAGGAAGTAGACCTTTCCGTCGTGAATGACCGCATCGTAGATCCGCCCGCGGTACGGCGAGATCTCAAACGGTTCCTCCCAGGTATCGCCGCCGTCATGAGAAAGCGTGATATACGGCGTATCCCAGGGTTCGCAGCAGATGACGCTCGACTGGCTGTTCCGAAGCAGGAAAGCCGCGATCGTCCCGTCCGGCAGGCTGACGGCCTTTTCCACCGAGATGGTCTTCAGCCCGTCGATGAAGCATTCCCAGGCATAAGGCAGCTTCCTTGCGGGACCGAAGGTCTTTCCGTAATCTTCTGAGATCCGGTACTCGATCCAGCCATAGGCGGCGTGGCCGCCGAGCCGCTTGCCGGAACAGTTGGAGTTGAAGGCGATGATCTTTCCCGGCCGGAACTCTGTCATCGCATGGCTCATATGGCCGCTGCGTCCGGTTTTTTCATGGTCTACATAGATCTCCGCAGGGAAGAGGTGCAGGTCACGCACCGTGCCCTTCAGGATCTGGTCTCCGATGGTCGGTTTCATAATCGTGCTCCTTTTTGTTTTTATTGTTGAGCGGCAAGAGTCAGCGCCGCTTTTTTGCTTTCGCCCATTTCGTGGTAGGGGAGATGTTCCGCTTTAAGCCCGCGTGATTCAAGATAGGCGTCGATCTTCCGGACCTCGTCCTCTTCGTTGAAGTCCGGGATCACCGGTACCCGGATGATCAGTTTCTGTCCGTCGCCGATCAGCCGGTCCAGGTTGTCAAGGATCCGCTGATTATCCGAACCGGTACCGCGCTTGTGGAGCTCCGGGTCGATGGCTTTCACGTCGTAGAGGAAGATCGGCGCAAGCGGAAACAGCGGACGGAACCATTCGTAAGGCACGTTGCCCGCCGTATCGACCGCAAAGGAAATGCCTTGCCCGTGCAGCTTTTCCCCAAGACGCAAGACTGTTTCCGGGTAGAGCATGCATTCGCCGCCGGAAAAGGTGACCCCGCCGCCGGTCGCCTCATAGAACGCCCGGTCCGCGGTCAGGATCTTCATGAGCTCGTCGTCACCGTATTTCCGCCCGTAGAGCTTCCGGGCACCTTCGGGACAGAAGCGCGCACAGGCGCCGCACAGGGTGCAGGGACCTTCGCCCTTTTCACAGACCGTCCGGCACACGCCGCAGCCGCTGCATTTTTCTTCAAACAGGGCAAGCTGCGGTTTCGGGTCTTTTCCTTCCGGATTGTGGCACCAGAAACAATTGAGGTTGCAGCCCTTGAAAAAGACCACCGTCCTGAGTCCCGGCCCGTCCACGAAGGAAGAGCGGATGATGTCAAAAATGTACGGTTCCATGCGGCTTAAGAGAGCAGCTGCTGCATCTCTTCCGTGCTGAGCTTCACGTCCGCACCGCGCAGGTTCTCCATGAAATGGTCCACGCGGGAGGAAGCGAAGAGCGGGATGACGACAGGCATGCCGGGCTGGTCCCTGAGTCCCGTCAGGAAAGCCACGACGACGGCGCTGGCCGAAATGCCCCTTGCGGCGGCGATCTCCTTTACCGCGTCATAACGCTTTCCGGTCAGAAGATCGGCAGGCAGACGGGAAGGATCCTCGTAGCCGCCCTTCGCCAGGCAGGAATAAGCAACGAGCGGGATGTTTTTCGCCGCAAGGAAACGCAGGCGCTCCCGGCTCGTAAATTCATTGAAGGTATACTTCGGCACGGCATCCCCGCGCGTCCCGAGCACCGTAAAGCGCTGCTGGTTCACCTGATAAGGCTGGAGCCCGTTCGCGAGCGCGTAATTGTTCGCGTCCTGCAGGCGCCAGACGTCAAAGTTGCTGGCGCCGATCACGCGGACTTTTCCTTTCTTTACCAGGCCGTTGAAGGTCTCGATCGCTTCTTCGGCCGGAGTATCGGCGTCGTCCGTGTGGGCATAGTAGAGATCCACTGAGTCCGTCTGAAGCTTTCGCAGGCTTTCGTCGATCCAGTATTCGATCTGTTCTTTTTTGAGGCCTGCGCCTTTTCCGTGCCGGTCAAAACCGACCTTCGTGGCGATGATGAGCTTGTCGCGGTTCCCGCGTTCCTTCATCCATTCGCCGAGCAGGGTCTCGCTTTCGTCCCCCGTACCGGCCCAGTGCGCGTAATTGTTGGAGGTGTCGATAAAGTTGCCGCCGGCATCCACGAACGCGTCCAGAACGGCATAGGCGTTCTCCTTTGACGTCGTGGTGCCGAAGTTCATCGCGCCGAGGCAGACCGGGGAGACGGAGAGCTTTCCGCCGATCAGGATCTTTTCCATGGTGTTCTCCTTATGATGACATTCTCTTGATGATATCCTGCTGCAGCCGGTCGCACATGTCCACAAAGATCCCGCTGTAGCCGGTGACCCGGACCCGGAGATCCCGGTGCTGATCCGGATGGATCCTGGCATCTTTAAGGTCTTCGACGCTGACGGCGCTGACCTGCGCGTGGAGTCCGCCGCGCTCGAAATAGGACGCGAGCAGGGCACCGAGCATCTTTTTTCCTGCTTCACCCGGGAAATCCTTCGGCTGGACGTCCAGGTTGAGCGCACCGCTCGTCATGCCCATCGGCGTCACGTGCAGCATGGCGTTCAACATCGCGCCGACGCCGTTCGTGCAGGCACCGTTTGAAGGCTTGCTGTTCATGGAGAAGGGCTCTCCCGCAAGCCTGCCGTCGACGGTGGCGCCGGTCAGCGCACCGAGTTTGATGTTCCAGGTATCGGTCTCCAGTCCCGGCTGCAGGTAGAAGCCTTCATTTTCCAGGCATTGCCGGTTGAACTTATCAATGATCTGAATATAGCCAGCCGCAAGACGTTCCGCGAGGGCGTTCGACCGTTCCGAATCACTGCCGTATTTCTCCACGCCGCGGCAGAGCGCGAGTACTTTTTCAAAGCCTTTGAAATCCGCAGCGGCGGCAGTAAGCAGCGATCTCAGCGTCAGCAGCTTTTTACGGAAGACCAGTTCGTCTGTGACGATAAAGCAGTCCGCCACCGTGCCGAACATGCGGAACGGCGCATTGACAAAAAGACAGCCGGAGGCATTGCTTCCTTCCGCATGCCGGATGGAAGAAAGACGGAAGCAGTCCGTCATACTGAGCAGCAGCGCCGGATGTCTTTTCCGGAGGCCGATCTCGTAACGGACGGAGGCAGCCCGCTGTTCATAAAACTGTTCCATCCGGGTGAAAAATGCCGCGTAAAGATCGTCGACGGAAAGTATTTCTCCCAACTCTTCCCGCGCCGCGAGTTCATTCAGGGCATCCATGACACCGACAGGCCAGTCCAGTTCTCCGTAAGGCTGCTGTGAATGCCGCCAGAGCGCGTACCCGGTCTTTGGGACGCTGCGGAGGTGATCCGGCAGTTCCTCCTGCATGGCTTCCCGGAATGCCGCCGCTTCTTTTTCTGGCAGCACTTCAGGATAGACGAAAGCAAAGGGACCGTTGCCGACGGTATTGGAATCCACGAAGGGCGAAGCCCAGTTGCAGCCGTAATGCAGGTGCTCTTTCCGGACCAGTGCTTCCGGGAAACCCATCCGGGTAAAAGAGCGGACGCAGCTTTCGTCCTGGTAGATCATCATGGAAGAGCTCTTCAGCGCTTTTTCCATCAGCGTCTGCCAGAATTCCGGTGCGTCTTTTTCCATGCCCGGCGTATAGTAGACGACCGCCACCGGGTTCTTGAACGCGGGGACGATCGCGCGGGCGAAGAGGAGACTCAGTTCATTGACAGCCGGGCTGCCGTCTTCCCTGGAACCCGCAAGCAGCAGGTACTGCGGCGCGTCGAAATTGAGGATGCGCTCGAAGGTCGTCGCGTTCGAAGCATCGCCGAGCTGGTGTTCCCCGCGGCCCATATTCAGGTTGTTTTTGCAGTAATAGTCGGTGATAAAGGCTTCCGCCGTTTCTTCCGTCAGGGTCCCTTCCTGTAAGCCTTTCCGGTAGAGCGGCAGCAGCAGGCTGTCCAGGCGTCCGAGCGTGAGCGTCGGGTTCGGCGTGATATAAGAGCAGTCGATCAGGGTAATGATAAAGAAGAGCTGGAGCGCGACGTCGAAACGCCCCGGCGCCGTATCCGCCGCGAGGCGCAGCCGTTCGGCAAGCGCAGGCAGGCCTTTCTCCTCGGCAGCGTCCGCATAGCGGTGCATGTAGGCCTGGATGGCCACATATACTTCCATCGCACCGGTCAGGAACGCTTCCTTTTCCGGGTCGCCGCGGTGCGCTTCCAGAGAACTTTGCGTTTCCCTGATGAGCCCCGGAAGGCCGAGCTTAAGCAGCGACTCCCAGTCGTAGCTGCAGTGGCCGGAACCGAACAGCGTGAGCCGCGCGGGGTAGTAAGGACTGACAAGGAAGGCCTGGAAACGGGCTTCTTCCTCCTCTGTCAGCTTCCGGTCGACGATCCTTCCCGCGATCAGGTCATATGCTTCGACCGGCACGGAAACGCGCGAAAGAAGTTCTCCGAGGATGTGCGAAAACTGCAGCGGCTGCGGCAGCCCGGTATATTTGTCTTTGATCTCGTCGAGGATCAGGAAACGTTCGGCGGAAGCCGCATTGAGCGGCTTTTCGGTCAGCGCTTTTTGGGCCTCGAGTATGTTCGCGTCAAGGTTCATATAGAGACCTCCTTCTGCCCCGATTGTATGCGCGGCAATAAAGAAAGACAAGCATTTATATCGAACGGAAACGGCGTTTTTTTATTGCCGCCGGAATTCTCCTATGTTATAGTTTTATTATAGTAAAACAAACAGGAAACGGAGGTCTTGCCATGTTTGAGAAGATGCGTTTTATCGGTCTTCCGGAGCTGAAGCTTTTAGAGAACGGGAAGAATCCCGGGAAAGAGATCGTGACGATCCGCCTGGGCCTTTCCGCGGTGCTGGATGCGGTGCCGGAAAGCCTCGTGATCCGTTTTACCGGAAGATCCCAGTATAAACTGTACGTCAACGGAAGATCGGTCAATTTCGGCCCCCTGCGTTCCCAGGCGCAGCACGCTTACGTGGATGAGCTCGAGCTTGCGCCGTATCTGAAGGAAGGCGAAAACCGCCTGACGGCGGAAGCCTGGTCGTATCCTTCTTCACCGGCGATGCGGAAATATGAGGGCCCCTCGAACTGTTATCCGGACGATCGCGGACCCGCGATCGCGGCGGAAGGCCTGATTGGTGAGACGGACCTTTCCCTGGCCGGAAACTGGCGGGTGATGATCGACCCCGCGCTGGATTACAACGATTACCAGCTCTTCCTGCTCGGACCGACCGAGTTTACCGATCTTGCGAAGCGGACCGACGCGCCGCTCTTTGACGCGGAGGCTCCCGGCGCCTTCCCGGCGGAATTCCTGGAGCCCGGCGCCTATACGGAGACCGGCGAACGTCTGACCCGCTCGTTTGAAGTCCGGCCCCTGCCGCTTCTGTACCGGAAGGAGCGTAGTTTCCTAAACGGCGGCGCTTACGACTTTGCCGCCGGGACGAAGGCGTCCTTCGTGCTGAACGCCGGCGGCCTGACGACCGGCTATCCGCGCTTCCTGTTCTCTCAGTCGAAAGGCGCGGTCGTCCGCTTCACTTACGCGGAATCCTATTTCCATAAAGGGGAGAACGGCTGGCCGTACAAGGAAGTGCGTGACGACGAGACCGGCTATATCGACGGTGTATTCGACGAGATCCGGCCGGATCCTGCCGAAGAAAAATGCTATGAACCCTTCACTTTCCGTACCTTCCGCTTTGTGAAGGTGGACGTGGAGACGAAGGACGCGCCGCTCACGCTGACGGTCCTTCCGTATATCGAGACCGCCTATCCGCTCGTAAACGACCGGCGCCCCGTGATCGAGGATCCTAAAAAACAGAAGCTGTACGACGTCGCGCTCCGCACGCTGCAGCTCTGCATGCACGATACCTATGAGGACTGCCCGTACTACGAGCAGCTGATGTACGAAGGCGATTCCCGCCTGGAGATCCTCTTTACTTACGCGGCGACTTCCGACACGCGGCTGCCGGAATATGCGATCAGGCTCTTTGCTTCTTCGCTGCTGCCGGAAGGCCTCACGCAGGCCCGTTTCCCCTCGCGGAAGCTGCAGATCATCCCGGACTTTTCGCTCTATTTTGTCCTGATGCTGGAGGACTATATCAAAGAGACCGGCAATGCGGAAAAGATGGCGCCGTATATTCCCGTGGCCGAGCGGGTCATCGAGACCTTCCTTTCCAAACGGACAGAGAACGGACTCATCGCGCCGCAGGGCTGGTGGGAGTATTACGACTGGACGATCCAGTGGCACCGCGGCACGCCGAACGCTCTGAAGGATACCGGCGAATCGACGATCCTGAATCTGCTGTTCTGCTACGCGGCGGAGAGCTTTGCCCGCATCCTTCCTTTGTTCCACCGGAGCGAGCTTGCGGCTTACTATAACGGTGAAGTCCAGGAGATCCTGAAGAAAGTGCGCGCGCTCACCTATGATCCGGAACGCGGGCTCCTTCAGGACGCGCCGGGTTATCCGGAATATACCCAGCACAGCCAGATCTACGGCGTACTGACCGGCCTCTTCACGGGAGAGGAAGCGAAAGAAGTGATGGAGAAGGTCCTTTCGGACAAGAGCCTCATCCAGTGCTCCTTCGTCCAGCGCTTCTACCTGTTCCGTGCGCTCGAGAAAGCGGGCATGTATGAACGGACAGAGGAACTCTGGGCCGACTGGCAGCACTTCATCGACCTGCACTGCACGACTTTCCCGGAGACGCCCTTCCGGCCGCGGAGCGACTGCCATGCCTGGTCGGCGCTTCCTTTATATGAATTTTCACGAAAGAATTGAGCGCGGGTCTTTCCATTTTGTTGAAAAGTTGTATAATAATTTGAAAGGAGATGATGAGCGATGAACCCGATAGAAGATTATAAATGCCCAAATTGTTCCGCGCCGCTTTCCTATGACCCGGAGCGCGGGCTGGTCGTTTGTGAGAACTGTGGTTCCACCTTCGACATCAATCAGCTCCACTACGGGGAAAACGGACCGACGGTCGGCGATCCTGCCTCTGCCTCCCTGGAATTCAACTGGGGACAGTTCCAGAACGCCTTCAGCGGGAACGGCGCGATGGAAGACATGACGGTCTATAACTGCGAGAACTGCGGCGCCGTCATCGAGGTGGACGCGAACACCACCGCCACCAAATGTCCCTACTGCGACAGCAACGTGATCCTTTCCGCGCGGGTCTCGGGCGGACTGAAGCCGAATGCCATCATTCCTTTCAAGATCACGTCGAAGGATCTGCCGGACGCGGTCAACCGCTTCTACGGCGATAAAAAGCTGCTGCCGAAGAACTTCTTCAACCGCAACGAGCTCTCCAAGGTGCAGGGCATCTACATCCCGTTCTGGCTGTACAACTGCACGGTGGACGGCCCCGCGGAATTTGCCGGCACAAGGACGCGGATGTTCCGCCAGGGCGACTACAACGTTACGGAGACGGCTCATTACCGTATCGTGCGTGACGCCCACATGGCGTTCCAGAATATCCCCTGCGACGCCAGCACCAAGATGGCGAACGACCTGATGGATTCTGTCGAGCCTTACGATTTCTCCGAACTTCGGGAATTCAACGGCGCGTATCTTACAGGTTATCTTGCGGAACGTTTTGATTCAACGCCGGACAAGGAGCTGGAGCGTGCTTCCGGGCGCCTGATGAAGAGCGCGACGGACGTGATCAACTCCACCGTCAGCGGCTACGAGAACGTGTACTTTACCTCTAACGGCATGCGGATCACCTCCGCGGACGTCAAATACGCACTGCTGCCGGTATACCTGTTCAGCTGCAAATACGAAGGCGTGGATTACCGCTACGCCATGAACGGGCAGACCGGGAAGATCGTCGGCGACCTGCCGGTATCGGACAGCAAAAAGCGGGGCTATTTCTGGAAGACCTTCGGCATCGTTTTTGCGATCGTCTTCATTCTCGGCGTGTTGTTCACGCTGCTGCGCTGAGAAAGGAGGGGCTCAGATGAAACGTATTCTTGCAATTCTGACAGCGCTCCTGGCCGTCTTCCTGATGGTCCTGCCGGCCTTCGGCCTGCGGGTCCTTGCGGACGAAGACGTGCAGCTCCTTTCGGACGGCGGGGAGGAGATGCCCGACTGGTATCCGGAGGACGTCGAAGCGTTCGAAGACTTCTACAATGACGGCGCTTCCCGTGTCGTAGATAATGCCGGGATCCTCACTGCAGAGGAGGAAGCGCGCATCGCAGCACGGATCAAACAGCTTACTGAAAAATACAACGTGGATTTCGTCCTCTTTACGGATGAATCCAGCCACGGCCTTTCGGACGAACAGTACGCGGTCGACTTCTACCGCTTCAACGGTTACGGCCTCGGTGCCCAGCACTCCGGCTCCATCCTTTACCTGCGTGTGAAGGACGGTCACGGCGGCTGGCGCTCGATGGGGACCGGCCGGAGCGAGCTCTACGTCGGCGACTGGCAGAACGTCGAAGACCAGGACGACCAGCTCGAGCCTTATATGCGGAGCGGCGATTACGCGGAAGGCGTCCTGAACTATCTTGAAAACCTGGACCTGATCTATCAGTACGGGCACATTCCGGAGCCCCCGGTGGAAAAGAACATCCCGGGCGGCATCGCAGCCAGCGGCGGTATTGCGGGCGCGATCGCGGCGCTGGTCGCCGGCATCCGGAACGGTTCGCTGAAGAGCCAGATGCAGACGATCCATACGGCGAAGCGGGCGGACAATTACCTGGTCCCCGGTAGCCTGAACATGAATTTCAGCCGCGACGTTTACCTGTACAGCGATATCATCCGGACGGCGATACCGACGCAGGAAGAACGGGAGGGCGGCGGCAGCTCCTCCCATTCCAGCGGCGTTCATTCCAGCGGCGGAGGCGGCGGATCGTTCTCCGGCGGCGGACGCGATTTCTGACAAGTCAAGTAATTAGAACAACATAAACCATTCAGTACTTCATAAACGAAAGGAGAAAATGTTATGGGACTGATTAAAGCGGCTCTGGGTGCTGCAGGCGGCGTACTTGCGGATCAGTGGAAAGAGTATTTCTACTGTGAAGCGATCCCGACCGATGTGCTTGCGGTCAAGGGCCAGAAAAAGGTGACGGGGCGGTCCAGCAATACGAAGGGCGATGACAACATCATCTCCAGCGGCTCGATCGTCGCGGTGGCAGACGGTCAGTGCATGCTGATCGTAGAACAGGGCAAGGTCGTGGAAGCCTGTGCGGAGCCCGGTGAATTCGTATTCGACGCTTCGACAGAGCCCACCATCTTCTCCGGCAAACTCGGCGAAAGCCTGCTGGCGACGTTCAAGAACGTCATGAAGCGTTTCACCTTCGGCGGCGAAGCGCCCAAGGACCAGCGCGTGTACTACTTCAACACGAAGGAGATCATCGGCAACAAATACGGTACGCCGAACCCGGTTCCCTTCCGTGTCGTCGACGAGCGTGCGGGCATCGATATCGATATCGCGATCAAGTGCTTCGGCGAGTACAGCTACAAGCTGACGAACCCGCTGCTGTTCTATGTGAACGTATGCGGCAACTTCGCGAACAAGTATACCCGCGACCAGCTCGACAGCCAGATGAAGAGCGAACTGCTGACGGCGCTGCAGCCGGCATTCGCAAAGATCTCCGACATGGGGATCCGTTATTCCGCGCTTCCGGGCCATACCACCGAGATGGCGGATGCCCTGAACGATGTGCTCTCCGACAAGTGGCGTGACCTCCGCGGTATCGAGATCGCTTCCTTCGGCGTCAGCTCCGTCAAGGCGGACGAAGCCGACGAGGCGATGATCAAGGAAATGCAGAAGCAGGCGGCGTACACCAACGCCAATCTTGCAAATGCTTCCCGCGTCAGCGCAGTCAACGATGCGATCCGTGACGCGGCCAAGAATCCCAACGGCGCGATGATGGGCGTTGTAGGCCTGAATGCCATCCAGGGCGTAGGCGGCAACGATCTTGCGATGGTCCAGCAGCAGGCAGCGGCCAACCAGGCAGCGGCGCAGGCGGCAGCGGCACAGCAGGCGGCGGCCAACACCTGGATCTGCCCGAAGTGCGGCAAGGAGAACACCGGCAATTTCTGCATGGAATGCGGTGAAAAGAAACCGGCTCCGCCGGCAGCCTGGATCTGCCCGAAGTGCGGCAAGGAGAACACCGGCAACTTCTGCATGGAGTGCGGGACCAAAAAACCGGAAGCACCGGCGGCCTGGATCTGCCCGAAATGCGGCAAGGAGAATACCGGTAAGTT
>CADBQM010000017.1 GCA_902796795.1 uncultured Eubacteriales bacterium | reverse complement strand
CTTCCGCGGCATCATTGAACCGCTGCGGATGCTTTTCAAGGATGAGGTGCGGGAGCTGGGCCGTTCGCTCGGCATGCCGGCAGAGATTGTGGAGCGCCAGCCTTTCCCGGGACCCGGCCTTGCGGTGCGGATCCTGGGAGAAGTGACGGTCGAAAAGGTCGACCTGCTCCGGGAGGCCGACGCGATCTTCCGGGAAGTCATGGAAAGGAACCGGAGCAGTGTGTCCGCCGACCAGTATTTCGCGGTGCTGACCAATATGGTCACGGTCGGCGTCATGGGAGACGAACGGAGTTACCAGCGGGCAGTCGCCCTCAGGGCCGTTTCCACCGAGGATTTCATGACAGCGGATTTCACACGCATCCCGTATGAGGTCCTGGAAGAGGCGTCCCGCAGGATCGTCAACGAAGTCCCCGGCGTCAACCGCGTTGTTTACGACATCACGTCAAAACCGCCGGCGACGGTGGAATACGAATAGAAATAACGGACCGGAAAAGGAAGGAGGCCGTCATGAAGGGAACGGAAGAGGAGAAGAAACGCTTTGGCGCCCTGCTGTTTGACGCAGGGACGATGAGCCGGTATATCCCGGAAGCTTCGATGGAATGCTGGCGGAACTGTGTCCGGACACGGACGGTCCTGCCGGAAAACGTCGCGGACGATATCGCGGACGGCATGAAACGCTGGGCGCTGGAAAACGGCGCCACACATTATACCCACTGGTTCCAGCCCCTGACCGGAGAGACTGCGGAAAAACACGAAGGCTTCCTGGTCCCGGACGGCGAGGGCGGCTGCCGCATGGAGTTTTCACGGAGGGAACTGGTGCGCGGAGAACCGGATGCTTCCTCGTTCCCTTCCGGCGGCCTGCGTTCGACCTTTGAGGCGCGCGGCTACAGCGCCTGGGATCCGACTTCGTTTGCTTTTATCAAGGACGGGGTCCTCTGTATCCCGACGGTCTTCCTGGCCTATTCGGGGGAGGTCCTGGACAAGAAAACGCCGCTTCTGCGCTCTCAGGAAGCGCTGAATACGCAGGCGCTGCGGGTCCTGCGCCTGCTCGGGGATGCGGGAAGTGAAAGCATCCGGGTCAACGTCGGCGCGGAGCAGGAGTACTTCCTGATCCCGAAAGCACTGTATGAAAAACGCGAAGACCTGAAGCTCTGCGGCAGGACCCTCATCGGCGCGGACGCGCCGAAGAAGCAGGAACTGGAGGATCATTATTTCGGCGCGATCAAACCGGAAGTCATCGCGTTTATGCACGATGTCAACGAGGCCCTGTGGGAGCTCGGGATCTGCGCAAAGACAGAGCATAACGAGGTCGCGCCCGCCCAGTACGAAATGGCGCCGTTCTTCACGGATGCCAATACCGCGAACGACCAGAACCAGCTGACGATGGAGGTCATGCGCCGTACTGCGGACCGCCACGGCATGGTCTGCCTGTTCAATGAAAAGCCGTTTGCGGGGATCAACGGTTCCGGGAAGCACGTCAACTGGTCCGTCGCGACCGATCAGGGCGAGAACCTCTTTTCACCCGGTTCCACGCCGGCGGAAAATACCCGCTTTCTGCTTTTCCTTGCGGCTTTCCTGAAAGGTGTCGATGAATATCCGGAACTGCTGCGCTGTTCCTGTGCCTATGCCGGCAACGACCAGCGGCTCGGCGGACAGGAAGCGCCGCCGGCGGTGATCTCTGTCTTTGTCGGGACCGAGCTGGAAAACGTGATCGACGCCATCATCCGGGAGACCCCTTACGTCGGCAGGGAAGCGGATCCGCTGCTGGCCGGAAAGGACGTGCTTCTTTCACTTTCCCGCGACAATACCGACCGGAACCGGACGTCGCCCGTCGCTTTTACCGGCAACAAATTTGAATTCCGCATGCCCGGTGCGAGCCAGTCGATCGCGACGCCGGTCACCTATCTGAATACGATCCTTGCCGGAGAGCTGAAAGAGATCGCGGACGAACTGGAGCAATCTGCGGCTCCCAAAGAGGCTGTAAAGCCGCTGACCCGGCGTCTCCTGAAAGACCACCGGCGGATCCTCTTCAGCGGGAACGGTTATGATCCTTCCTGGCCGGCGGAAGCCGAAAAACGGGGACTCCGGAATCTCAGGACAACCGCGGAGACTATTCCGGAATATGCCAGTGAAAAGAACGTCCGCCTGTTGACCGAAAACGGGATCTACAGCCTGCGGGAGATCGCGTCCCGGAATGAGATCCATCAGGAGAAGTACTGCGGGATCCGGATCATTGAAGCACGGACGATGCTGATGATGATCCGCCGCAGGATCCTCG
The DNA here is from genome assembly GCA_902796795.1 of uncultured Eubacteriales bacterium. Classification (GTDB taxonomy): domain Bacteria; phylum Bacillota; class Clostridia; order Lachnospirales; family Lachnospiraceae; genus UBA1267. The sequence goes on along the minus strand of CADBQM010000017.1, from coordinate 831 downwards.
GCGCTGTGAGCGCCAATCTGGCCGCTGTGGACCGTTCATTTACCTTCGAAAAGCGGATAGCGGAAGACACCGGCGCACGCGGGAACCGGCTGTTCAACGCGGCGGATGCGCTGGAAAAAGTCCTTGCCCGGGCGGAAGCGCTCGAAGGAGAGGAAAAGCTCGCGGTCTGCAGCGGGGAACTGCTGGAACGGATGGCAGAATGCAGGAAGATCTGCGACGAACTGGAAAAAACATTGGATGCGCGCTTCTGGCCGTATCCGACCTATACGGAACTGCTGTTCAGCATCTGAAGGAGAAGAGAATGAATACTGCGATCGTCGGCATCAACTGGGGAGATGAAGGCAAAGGCCGGATGGTGGATTATCTGACAGCCCATTATGACTGTGTCGTCCGTTATCAGGGCGGCGGCAACGCCGGCCATACGATCGTCAACGAATACGGAAAGTTCGCGCTGCACCTGGTGCCTTCCGGCATTTTCCGGCCGGGCGTTGTGAACATCCTGGGCAACGGTGTCGCGCTCGACCCGGAGAATCTCTGGAAGGAGATCGAAATGCTGCGGGCGGCCGGCGTCCGCGTCTCCCCGGAAAACCTGATGATCAGTTCGCGGGCAAGCCTGCTTTTCCCCTGGCACCGTCTGCAGGACGAGCTGGAAGAGAAGCGGCTTGGCAATAAGAGATACGGATCCACCAAACAGGGGATCGCACCGTTTTACGCGGATAAATATCAGAAAAAGACGATCCTCGCGGGCGACCTCCTGTATCCGGAAGTGCTGGAAGAGCAGCTTGCGGACCTGACGGAATGGAAAAACCTGACGCTTCGGGGCGTCTACGG
>CADBQM010000016.1 GCA_902796795.1 uncultured Eubacteriales bacterium | reverse complement strand
TTCGGAAAAGGCGACGGAGAAGCCTACGGAGACCGAAAAGCCCACCGAGACCGAGAAGGAAACGGAGGCCATCGACCGTGAGATCCGTGCGCTGAAGCCGGGTGAACCGCATAATTATCCGCTGGTCAACGAGCTGATCGACGAGCTGGGTGTTCTTTCGATCATCCGGCCCGGTGATTCCGGCGAAGGCCTTGTTTTCCACGCGAAGGCACAGTTTGACGATCCCTATTCCGAAGGCAACCGGATCTATACCGCCGGCTCTTTTGACACGCTCGGGAAGATCTTCATCCTGGACAAGGACCGGCCGTTCCTGATGTATTATACCGCAGAGGAGCTGTTCGTCACGAGCAGCCCGGCCTATGTTTCCTACCGGAACCGGATCGGTACGACGATCGCGAAGGAAGAAGCGAAGGTCGGTTCTTACGGCATGCAGGAGGATTACGGGATATCTGCGGTCGTCTATGCCGAAGACGGGGACCATGTGGTCTTCAGCCTGTTCGACCATGAGAAGGGATCCGACGAGATGACGCCGGTGCTCGTAAACATCGTCGGCGCCTACTCCGCCGACGGAACAGCCTATTTCGAGTATCACGGTTCGGACGGGAACACGCACGTCGGGTCGCTCGTCCTGAAAGGGGTCACCGATTCCGCCGAGTTCACCCGCCAGGCGCATTTCCGCTTTGACGAGGAGAGCCCGGTGCGTTTCAAGGTCGGCCCGGTCGAAGAGATATTCCTGCATTATTAAAGCGGCAGAATGGACCGCTTACAGCTGATAAGGAAGGGTCCGCAAGAAACTGACTGCGGACCCTTTCCTTTATGAAAGGAGCCGGTGTGGCCGAAAGAACGAGCGCGGAAGAGCGTCTCATCCAGCTTGAATACATTGAAAAACTGAGGTCTTTCTACGAGTCCCGGATCACTGCCGGCAATGCGCCTTCTTATCATATTGAGACGCTGGGCTGCCAGATGAACGTGAAGGATTCGGAAAAGCTGGCCGGGATCCTGCGGGACGCCGGCTTTGTTTTCGCGGCCTCGGAAGAGGACGCGGACCTGGTCCTTTATAATACCTGTACGGTCCGGGAGAACGCCAACCAGCGCATGTACGGGCGGCTCGGACGGCTGCAGTACCTGAAAAAACAGCGGCCGGAGATGCTGATCGCGGTCTGTGGCTGCATGATGCAGGAGCCGGACGAGGTCGCCTGCATCCGGGAAAAGTACGGATTTGTCGATATCGTTTTCGGCACCCACAATGTGTTCCGGCTGGCGGAGCTTTTGTACCGGCGCCTGACCGAAGAAAAGCAGGTCATCGAAGTATGGGAAGGGACGGAGGAGATCGTCGAGGATCTGCCCGCGGTCCGGAAATATCCCTTCAAGGCCGGCGTGAACATCATGTTCGGCTGCAACAATTTCTGCAGCTACTGCATCGTGCCGTATGTGCGCGGGCGGGAACGGAGCCGTGAAAGCCGGGAGATCCTCCATGAAGTGGAAAAGCTTGCGGGGGAGGGCGTAAAGGAGATCATGCTGCTCGGGCAGAACGTGAATTCCTACGGCCATACGCTGGAAGAAGGGATCTCCTTTGCTGAGCTCTTACGTATGTGTGCGTCAGTCCCGGGGATCGAAAGGATCCGCTTTATGACCTCGCATCCGAAGGACCTATCGGACGAGCTGATCGCCGTCATGGGGGAGGACCGGAAGATCTGCGACCACTTCCACCTGCCGCTGCAGTCCGGCAGCGACCGGATCTTAAAAGCCATGAACCGGCGCTACACCCGGGAACAGTACCTGACGCTCGTGGAAAAACTCAGGAAGGCCGTGCCCGGCATCTCCGTGACGACGGACATCATCGTCGGCTTCCCGGGCGAGACGGAAGAAGATTTCCAGGATACGATGGATATGGTGCGGCGGGTCCGGTATGATTCCGTCTTCACCTTCATTTATTCCAAACGGACCGGGACGCCGGCCGCCAGGCTGCCGGACCAGGTCCCGGAGGACGTCGTCAAGGACCGCTTCGACCGGCTGCTCCGGCTGGTACAGGAGACGGCAGCAGAGGCGCTCGATAGGAATGTCGGGAAGCTGCTCCCGGTGCTGGCGGAAGAAAAGAACCGGCGGGAAGAGGGCATGCTGACCGGGCGGCTGACGAATAACCTGACCGTGAATTTCTGCGGCGGGGAGGAACTGATCGGACAGATCATCCCGGTACGGATCACGGAAAACTGCGGTTTTTATTATCTCGGCGAAACGGAGGGAAGATAAATGGCACTTTCCCCAATGATGCAGAAGTATCTGGAGACCAAAAAAGAATATCCGGACTGCATCCTTTTTTACCGTCTCGGCGATTTTTACGAGATGTTTTTTGAAGACGCGGAACTCGCGTCCCGGGAGCTGGAGCTCACGCTGACGGGCAAGGACTGCGGCCTTGAAGAACGCGCGCCGATGTGCGGCGTTCCCTATCACGCGGTCGAGGGGTATCTGACCCGGCTCGTGGAGAACGGGCACAAGGTGGCGATCGCCGAACAGGTGGAAGACCCGAAGCTCGCGAAGGGGCTCGTCCGCCGGGAGGTTATCCGGGTCGTGACGCCCGGGACGCTGACGGAGGGCAACAGCCTTTCCGCGGATTCCAACCGATATATCATGTGCATCGCTTACGAAAGCGGTGCTTTCGGCATTGCGGCGGCAGACGTCGGTACCGGCGATTTCTTTGTGACCGAAGCGGAGAACCGGGAACAGCTTTTCGACGAGATCTACATGTATTCTCCCGCGGAGCTGATCTACAACGAGCCTTTCCTCTTAAGCGGCGCTTCGCTTTCCGAACTGAACGCGCGGATGCATTTTTCCATGAGCACCGCGGAGGCCTTCCGCTTCCGGGAGGAGAACGTCCGCAGGACGCTCATGACGCATTTTGAAGTCGGCTCGCTGGAGAGCCTCGGCATCACGATGTTTCCCGCCGGCGTGACGGCGGCCGGCGCGCTGCTTTCCTACCTGCTGGACACCCAGAAGACGGAGCTCAAACATATCAGCACGCTGAAGGCCTACTCCCGCGGCCGCTACATGGTGCTTGACATCGCGACCCGGCGGAACCTGGAACTGACGGAGACCATGCGCGAGAAGCAGAAACGGGGCAGCCTGCTCTACGTACTGGATAAGACGCGCACCGCGATGGGCGCGCGGATGCTGAAAAGCTACGTCGAACAGCCGCTGATCGACCGGGACGAGATCCTGAAGCGCCAGGACGCGGTCGGTGAATTTGTGGACGACCCGATCCTCCGGGAGGAGCTTCGGGAATACCTGAACCCGGTCTACGACCTGGAACGCCTGCTTTCCCGCGTCAGCTACAAGACGGCGAATCCGCGAGACCTGATCGCGTTCCGGGATTCGCTTCAGATGCTGCCGCCGATCAAGCAGCTGCTGTCCGGCGTAAAGAGCGCCTATCTGCTGGAACTCTCGGATGAGATCGACGAACTTGAGGACGTGACTTCCCTGATCGAAAAGGCGATCGATGAAGAGCCGCCGGTCACGCTGCACGACGGCGGGATCATCAAGGCCGGCTATAATGCCGAAGTGGACCGCTTGAGAAGCGCCGGGACAGAAGGCAAAAGCTGGCTTGCCGGGATCGAACAAAAGGAGCGCGAGGCGACCGGTATCCGGAACCTGAGGATCGGCTATAACCGGGTCTTCGGCTATTACCTGGAAGTCACGAACAGCTTTAAGGAGCTCGTGCCCGACTATTACATCCGCAAACAGACCCTGGTCGGGGCGGAGCGGTATGTGACGCCGGAACTGAAGGAGATCGAGGATACGATCCTCGGCGCCGAGGACCGGCTGAAGGTGATCGAATTCGAGCTCTTCTCCGAGGTCCGCGACCGGATCGCGGCGGAACTGATCCGGATCCAGAGAAGCGCCCGCGCAGTCGCCCACGTCGACGCGCTGCAGTCGCTCGGCTATGTGGCGGAAAAGAACCGCTACGTGCGGCCGGCGATCAATAAAAAGGGCGTGATCTCCATCCGGGACGGACGCCATCCCGTGATCGAGCTCATGATCGAGAACGGACAGTTCATCCCGAACGACGCCTACCTGAATTCCGAATCGGACCGGGTGGCCGTGATCACCGGGCCGAACATGGCCGGTAAATCCACCTATATGCGCCAGACGGCGCTGATCGTCCTGATGGCGCAGATCGGCTCCTTTGTCCCGGCTTCCAAAGCGGACATCGGGATCTGCGACCGGATCTTCACACGTGTCGGCGCGTCGGATGATCTCGCTTCCGGACAGTCCACCTTCATGGTGGAGATGACCGAGGTCGCGAACATCCTTCGGAACGCCACCAAAAAGAGCCTCGTCATCCTGGACGAGATTGGGCGCGGCACCAGCACTTTCGACGGCCTTTCGATCGCCTGGGCGGTGATCGAATATATCGCGAATCCCCGGATCATCGGCGCGAAGACCCTTTTCGCGACGCATTATCACGAACTGACGGAGCTGGAAGGCGCGCTGCCGGGCGTCCACAATTTCTGCGTTTCTGTACAGGAGCAGGGCGACACCATCGTGTTCCTCCGGAAGATCGTGAAGGGCGGCGCGGACCGTTCCTACGGCATCCAGGTCGCGCGCCTGGCCGGCGTGCCGAAGCCGGTGCTCGAGAGGGCGTCGGAGCTCCTTGAGGAACTGGTGGACACCGACATCCTTTCCCGGGCGCGGGAGATCGCATCCTACGCGGGCAACGTGGCCGCGAACCGCAAGCGTGTGAAGCGGCCCGACGAAGTCGACCGGAACCAGCTGAGCTTCTTTGCGACCGTGAGCGAGGACGACATCCTGGAAGAACTGAAGAAACTGAAACTGACCGAAATGACGCCGCTGGATGCGATGAATACGCTATTCTCGATGCAGTCCCGGCTGAACAACCGGATCTGAGATCCTTTAGGAAGTGAAGACAGATGATCCATGTACTTGAAAAATCGGTGATCGACAAGATCGCGGCCGGCGAGGTCGTGGAACGGCCGGCTTCGGTCGTCAAGGAGCTTGTGGAGAACGCGCTGGACGCCGGCGCCGACGCGGTGAGCGTCGAGATCCGGAACGGCGGCATCTCGCTGATCCGCGTCACGGACAACGGCGCCGG
>CADBQM010000015.1 GCA_902796795.1 uncultured Eubacteriales bacterium | reverse complement strand
CGTCTCTTATCTATTATGCAATATTGTTAAAAAAATGTCAACCGAAATGTTAAAAAAATATGTATGAAATCCTGCATAGCTTTACTATGCAAACGAACATAATCGCCAAAGAGCCAAAAGACGCGGCGTTCGGGGCGCTTCCGGGCAGGGAAAGGGACTATAAGCGCGCCCGCGGCCGCCGCGGCGCCGGGAAGTGAGACAGGCGGAAACAAGGGCTTTTTTTCGGACAAGTGGTATGGTATCATCACTCTGAAGCTTATAGAAGAAGGGGGCGGGAGAATGAAAACGTACCCATTGGGAAATGAGACCCTCCTGAACATGATCAGCAGCAATACCTTCGATGAAAAACTCGCGGAAGAGCTTTTGCGGGGCGTGGATCTGAATGAACCGTTCTATGTTCATGATTTAGGCGGGTATTTTACGACATATTTATACAAAGCGGTTGAGCACAATCATCTTCGGGCAGTCGCATTCCTGCTCGAGCACGGTGCGGATCCCAATCTGAACCTGCCTGACGCGATAGATGATTGTGCGCTTTGGGAGCTTCAATACATCGACGCTGACCAGGACATTAAAACGCGCTATGAGATCAGCAAACTGTTTTTCCGGTATGGCGCCGATCCAAACATCGAATGTTATGGAGAGTCCCTGTATGATTTCGTCGTTTACAAGGTATACAACGATCTGCCGGAAACTGAGAATGAACGCGAAAATCTGCTGAGCCTGTATAAGCTTCTGGTCGTATACGGCGGCGGGTCAGATCACGGAGTATATCCCAAACCAAAGCTGTTAAACGTCGATCCAGGCAAGGTGGATGAGTACCATATAGAACTCACCATGCAAGAAGACGGGCATTACATCAGCGGAAAGCTTATCGACGGGGCAGGGAGCGTGTTGGGTGAACTTTGAGCGGATCGAGGAGTATGTGATATTGAAACCATCAACGTAATGATAGAAGCGTGATGATTGAACGACAAACAGCTCCGGGCATTACAGGCACTTTCTGTGGCGCTGATTCTGCTGCATCATTTACTCTTTGAGGAAGCCATCATGCGGCTATTCAGTCATTACCGAATGATCAATGAAGACCGAATAGCGCATCGTGCATCAAAAAAACGCCAACGCATTGCTTTCACAGCAGGGCGTTGGCGTTTATGTCGTTATGAACGGCAGGAGGATCGAACGAGCTTGTGTTTACGGCTGCGCCAGTTCAAATGCGGCGACAATGGGGAGACCTGATCAAGCCGAAAAACGCTCTGCTTTCGGTCACTCATAAGGGATCCAGAGTGTCTCAGGGATTTTGCCCTCGAAGACGCCGATGATCGCCTGGGGATCCTCCCAGGAGGACGGGTATCTGATGGTCACGACCCGGCCTTCGGAGCTTCCTCCGGCAACCAGTTCATAGCTGACGAAATCCGGCTGTTTTTCACTGGTGAAGCAGATCTCCTCCAGCCCGGTGCAGTACAGGAAGGCGGCACCGCAGTACGTGATATTTTTCGGAAGCGTCACGTTCGTCAGGCCTGTACAGCTGATGAATGCGTCCATGGGGAGCTTCTGCAGGCCCTCGGAGAGGCGGACGGAGCCCAGATCCTCACAGGAGCTGAAGCTGTCGCCCATGACCGTGACGGTGTCCGGGATATCGATGCCCGTCAGGCCGCTCTTACGGAAGGCGCGTCCTCCCAGTTCCCGCAGGCCCTCCGGCAGGGTGATCCGGGTCAGCTTTGGCGTGTTTTCGAAGACGCCCCGTTCGGCGTCGTTGTAGGCGGCGTCGCCCAGTTTGCGCAGCGTGGAGGGCAGCGACACGCTCGTCAGCTTCGTCGCATGGATGAAGGCGGCGTCCTCGATGCGCCGGACCCCCTCGGAGATATAGAGGCTCTGCATATCGTGGAAATTGTTGAACGCCCATTTGCTGACGCTGGTGAAGCCGTCGATCACGACGGCTGCGGCCTTATCCTCTTCTGTATCCTTCGCCGACCAGAAGCGGTTGCTGAGGTTTGGCATGGGCCCGCTGCCCGTCACGGTCAGGGTCGCGCCGTCGAAGGAATAGGAGAACGTGGCCGGCTTCATCGTGATATTGATGTTCGCGCGTTTGCCGCGGACCTCGATCTCGGCGGGGCCCCACCAATAGTAGTTCTGGCGGGTGGTGTCGGATGTGTTTTCGATGTAGACGGTGTATCTGCCTTCCGGCAGGATCATGTGTGCCTCTCCGTTTTTGTCCGTGACGGGGTCGAGGGCGAGGCCGGTATCCTCGATGACGCTGCCCTTCAGCAGGGTCCCGTCCTCTGTTTTGGTGATGACCGTCACCTCGGAGCCGGTCTCGAACAGGATCTCCGCCTCCAGCGGCTTCCCGTCCACCACGACCTTCTGTTCGCTGTAGACGCCCTTGCAGAGGCCGAAGATCCAGTGCGTACCGTCTGGCAGATACGCCTCCGCCGCGCCCTTGCCGTCTGTGGTATAGCAGGTCTCCTGCGTTTCGCGGATGCCGTCCGTCAGCGTGTCCACGGCTAGGACGACGTTGGAGGCGGGCGTGCGGAAGGCCTCCTCCATGGCCGCGATGCTGACCCGCCACAAGCGGCAGGGGCAGCGGCCGAAGCCGAATTCCCAGTCGGACGTCTCGGTCCGCTTCGTCGCATGCACGGGTCCCAGCGGGATCTGCCCGTTCAGGACCTGCATGTTGGCCAGCCTCAGGATCTGCAGGGAGGAATCGACCTTGGCGGAAAGCTCGGCGACCAGGGCCGCGTCGAACTCAAAGCACTGGCAGCAGTCGTGGCGGCAGCCGCTGGCCGTGCGCTCCGGGAGTTCCTCGAGCTCAAGGCCGAGCTTGCCCTCCAGGGCCGCATCGGCCAGCCCGGCCCGCATGACGGATCCATCGACCCACAGCACGCCGACGGACGGCCTCAGGTTGAAGCCCGCGAACAGCTTACCCTTCGCCTTGAACCCGCTCAGCTGCGGGGCAGCGGAATCCGAATCCGTATAGACCCCTTCTCCCGTCCGGATGCCGAAGTACGAATCCACGGGGATCGTGATCTGTCCGCTGCAGGAGGCGCTGAACTCCAGCATGACAGCCGGTTCAAAGCTGAACTGGACCCCCGGGAACGGCTCGTAGAGCAGAAAATTGCCCGGAACGAGGTCCAGTGAGACGGAGGCTTTCCCTTCCAACTCCAGCTTTCCTGTGAAGGAGGTCCCGAAATGCAGCCGGAAATCGGTATAACCCTCGGTATGATAAAAATGCAGGCCGGCCCGGATCACCAGAGTGCCGGAAACGGTACCGGAACCGGAGCCGACAAGAACGTCGTTTCCGGATTCTCTTTTCAGCTCGCGCTGCACAGTAACGGAGACGGCGCCGCCGGCGTCGATGGCGGGCGCATCCGCCGCGCCCAGGCTCTGCAGCTGTGCTCCCTGCGCCTCGGTATCGATCTTGATGACGGAGAAAATGTCGTCGGCGTCCAGATCGTCTCCCGCGTGGATCGTCAGCACACCGTCCTCAAACCGCGCTGATCCCACATGAACGATCAGGGGGCACGCGCCGTCGCGCCAGGAGCCCCAGGAAATAACGTCGCCTGGGCGGAGCGCAAGATCCTCTGCTCCGCCCCCGCTGACGGTGCAGATGCGGGCGTCCCCGTCCCAGGTCACGGTGAGAGCATCGTCCAGGGGACGGATGGAAGATTTCAGGACGAGGAAGTTGTTGGCGGGGTCCCCGTCCAGGTCGATGACATGGGATGCGTCGAAATCCCCGGTCGTCGCTTCCTCCAGCGCCTGCATGACTGCGGTATAGGCGTTCAGGGTGAAGCATCCACACAGCGGCGAAGAAGTCTCGGGATCGATGAGAAAGGCCTTCAGAATGAAGTGCGCAGGCATCGTACCGGACAGTGGGACCGACTCGGTCCCGCTGCCTGCCTTTACCGGGACCGACCCGACGGCGGTCATCCGCCCGCTCTCCTCCTCATAAACGGCTGCATACAGCAGCGCTTCGCAGTCCGTGTGATAGGCGGCAATGGCATCCGTTCCATCCAGATGCAGATCCGTGATCGCCCTGTCCTGCGCGGCGGTCTCCTGCTGCTTCTCAATTTCGTCAGCCAGCAGCCCCCCGAGGACGCCTTTATACTCAGCCGTGACGGGCACTTCCGTCTCCGTCTGCGCTGCCATGGCCGGCACCGGAAGGCTCAGCAAAAAGACAAGGAACAGGACCAGCGCAGAGAATCGTTTCACTCGTTTCATCATCAGCGTTCCCTCCGTAAATATGTAGTCGGACTGCACGAACCCGGAAAAATCGCCGGGCGGCTCCTGTTTATTGAATAGAATGATCGGGAAGAATGTTCAAGTGCGTTCTGCGCGTTCTTGCCGAGCGGTTTTTCTCTTGAACCGGACGCATCCGGAAGCGCGGCTTTGGTCGCCAAGAGCATGAATACAATATAAAACGAGGACTCACCGGCGCTGTTTGAAGCGTTGATCGCGTCACAACAGTCCCGCTGCCGGTCGTGGATGAGCGATGAGAGTCTGGCCATCCGGCTTCGGGTCCGGTTTTTGCCGGGGATATAGCGAGACACTCAGTTCTCCACGATCTCCACAGTCGGCTGATTTGCCCGCAGCCATGCGAGGATCTCTCCGGCGTAGCGCTTTGCGCATGAGATCACGATCCCGGTGTGATCGCCGGAAACAAAGCTGAGGCTCTCCTGATAAACACGGACCACGGCGATATTGTCCCACCCGAGTTTGATCGTTTGAGAGCTGCCCTTGTTGAACTCGACGCCGCTTTCGTCGAAGGATAATACCGTTGTACGGGGATCGGAGAGAAACGTCCTGAGCGTCCTCTTCAGGAGATGAAGATAGAGCCCGCACCGCGCGATCGCGATGGCGAGGATGCCGATGATGGCATAATCAAGAAGATCGAAGCCCCAGAGGAACGACGTCAGGAGCAGGAGCACAAGGAACACCGTGTCCAGGATCATGAGCAGCGTGAACTGCCTGAAGTAGTCCTTCAGCTTGCGGTGAGGGTTTTTCAGAATGTAACGGTATTGGGCGGAGATGTTGACCACCTCGCGG
>CADBQM010000014.1 GCA_902796795.1 uncultured Eubacteriales bacterium | reverse complement strand
CCTGAAGGAGATCTCCGCGCTCGCCCCCTGGATCCAGCGCAAGCTCGCCGATTCGGAACGCGGGATGCAGGAGAACAACATCCGCCTTGTCGCGACTTCCACCGAGGGCCCGGACGCGCTGCTCAAGGACAACGTGATCAGCCACCGGCTCTACATGCTCTTCTATCCGGAGTTTCTCCGGATCCCACCGCTCCGCGAAAGGGAGATCGATATCGAATACTATATCCTGGACTGCATCGAAAAATACCGGAACTTCTCCGGCAAAAAGGTGCGGATACAGAAAAAAGCCATGGAAAAGCTGAAAAGCTTTCCATGGCCCGGTAATTTCAAACAGATGGAACAGGTGATCAGCGCGCTGATCGCCGGCTCTGTAGACAACACGATCACGGCGGCGGACGTCGAAGCCCTTCCCGCCATGGCGGAATCCGGCGAAGACCTGAACCTGAAAGCCCGGGAAAAAGAACTGATCCGGGAGGCGCTCAGGAAGTACAGCGGCCCGAAGGGCAAGACGGCAGCCGCCGAAGCGCTGGGCATCGGCAAGGCGACGCTCTACCGCAAGATCCGGGAATACGCGCTGGAAGAATGATCACTTCAGCTTCAGTACCGCCCCTTTCGTGATCCCGCATTCATTAAAACTGTCCACACGCAGGTAATAGTGCTGGTTTTTGTTCAGTTCCGTCAGGAGGACGCTGTCCGCGCCGTAGACGGTCCTGGAAAGATAAAGCTTCGACGGCGAGATGCCGGAAAGCACGACGTGGCCGGTCGCGCGGCTGTCATGCCGCCAGCCGACTTCCGCACTCATCCCGTCCGTCATCCGCGCGCGTACGAGCGACGCTGCCTCCGGGCTGTGCCCGGCCTTTTTCCCGAAGATCCGGAAGGCCGTGACCCCGGGGGCTTTTCTGTTGTCTTTCAGCGGGAGGATCAGGATCACATAGCGGGCACGGACGTTTGCGAGCGGGATATAATTCACCGAGGGCATCTTCTCCGTGCTGTGATCCGCGATCACGAACCAGTTGTCGCCGTCCACGCTCCCTTCGATCAGGTACGGGACGCCTTCCCGCTTCTTTCCCTCTGCTTCCGGATGAAAGATCAGCTGGATGCCGGAAAGTGAGGCGCTTTCCATAAGGTCTGTCTGCAGCCACTGGGTCCCGCCGGTCTTCGGCCGGAAATAGGTCCGGGGATCTTCGTCTCCCGCCGCATCCGCTTCATGGCCGGACGCCGCGGAGGAAGCATGGAACGCCTTCTTCCAGGAAAGCAGCGCCGTATACGGTTTCAGGTCCTCCGTCCTTTCATCCGAAGCACGCAGCTCGCCGCGCGCGGGCATCAGGAACGGATGGTCCGGAAAGCTGTGCAGCGTATAAAGGGTCCCGTCATCGTCGGTATCCGCGGGGTAGATCGAGAGCGCGCCGGAAAGCAAAGAACCGTCTCCGGATACGTGACGTGCGGCAAGATAGAGCCGGCCTTCTCCGTCGTTCAGCAGTACGCCGGCGCCGGCGCCTTTCAGCAGGCCGGAGGAGGTCTGGGCAAACGGATTGTTCAGCTGGTAATGATAGGGACCGAGCGGCGCGCGGGAAACATATGCGCCGGAAGAAAGCGACGGCGAAACAGAAGAAGGCGCGCCATAAGTCAGATAATAGATCCCGTCCTTCTTAAAGCAAAAGAGGCGGACAAATCCTTCCGGCGGTCCGCTCTCTTTTTTGCCCGCAAAAAGACGCCGGAAGAAGCCCGGCTTCTTTCTCTTCTCAATGCGAACGCTTCTGGCGGAAAGATCGGCGGCCTCCGTTTCCGAAAGCCCGGGCAGCAGGAGCCGCTCAAAGCCGTGACGCTCCGGATGGAGCGTGAAGAGCAGCGTGCCTTCTGCTAAGGGCTCTCCCGTCTTCGGGTCGATCTCCCAGCCGTAAAAGGCGCCGTCTCCTTCCGGGCTGCCGAAGCGGTAGACCCGTCCGTCCGTATCCGTGAAATCCGCACGTCCCAGCTGAAAATATGCTGCGACGAGTGCTTCGATCTCCGGTTCCCGGACCGTCAGTCCGTCAATATCATTATATACAGGGTTGCAGCAGTTCTTCATCGGCGTCAGCGGCAGATATTGCCGAGCACGTCCATGATGTAGATATCAGAGATCGCTTCCAGGTTGTTGATGAAGAGCACGTCGGTGATGCCCTCCTGCTTTGCGAGCTCTACCACGGAATCTTTATAAGTACGGTAATCGATGATGATGACCTTTTCGTAATGGTCCGCGAGGAACGGCACGAAGGTGTTGCCGAAGCTCTCTTTGATCACGATGCAGCTCCGGCCGTTCTTCACCGCCGGGTTTTCGATGACGCTGTAGGGGTTGTCGCCGTAAATGAAGCCGAGATACTTGAACGCGGTCGCGAATTCGCTCATGTTGCGTACGATCTTGCCGTGGCGCATCGTCTGCTGCGCGGGATCGTAGAAGGAGAATTCGTTGATCGTCTGCGGCACATAGGCGTAGATGGTATCGGGATTGGCCTCCAGCTGGGTATAGCCGTTCGTAAAGTAATAGCTGCCCAGGAAATCCGGCGTCACTTCCTGATGATAGCTGTCGAGCGCGTACGGCGTAAAACCGGCCGCCTTGCAGTATTCCACATAGGCATAGTAAGCGGCGAGCTGCGTCCAGTGATGGTCCGTCTTGAAGTAGAGATACTCGTCACGATGCTCCATCAGGGTGTCATAGATGTCGATATCGACCGCTTCGGACGTCGTGAGCATCAGCTTCGCATTATAATAATCCAGGACCTTCCGTTCGTCGGAAAGCTTCCAGGCCTTCTTGACATCGTCCGACAGCTTGATCGCGGAGTTGTCCGGGATCAGGATCGTATAAACGTCGGAAATGCCTTTCAGCCCTTCCGCGACAGTCGCGACGTTTTCGCAGTAATGGTTCGCCGCCTTCAGGTTAAAGCCGTAGACACAGTAGCCGACAAGGTCAAGCACGTTCACCTGTCCGGCTTCCTGCGGGTTCATATCGGCGATCTCCTTGCCCTCGGACGCGACGTCGTTCGGATCCTCGGTCTCCCGCGTGGAAGGTGTCTCGGCGCTTTCGGATTCCGTGCTGTCTGCCGGATCGGATGCGCTCTCGGAAGGATCGTTTTCGGTGGACTGCGCCGCCTTTTCAGAGCTTTCTTTTGCTTCGCTCTCCCGACGGCGGCTCTCTTCTTCCGACATCGAAGCGATCATATCGTCGATATCCGGGATATCGTCGCCTTCGCCGGTGTTGTTGATCGCGTCCTTCTGCAGGCCGTAGAGCTGCTTGATATGCTGCTCGGAGGTGAGCATGCCCTCCCGGAAGGGGAAGGTGTCCGCATACCAGGTATTCATGCCGGAGGTAAACTCCCCGCTTATGAAGCTCTTCGCGCTGAATTTCGGGAACTCGGTCAGTTTCCGCTTCTCAAGCGTGGACTCCGTCGGCCGGAGCGCGATCACAAAACCGATCAGAAAGCCAAGGAACATCACGGTGAGGAACATGAAGATCCCCGCCTTCCGGAAACTGTTTTCGCTGTACTGGTCTTTTAATTTATCTTCTAATTTCATAACCGGTCCTTAGAACTGGAAGTATAAGAACGGATTGTAGCTGTTGCCGACGAGCGCAAGTACCGAAAGCACAAGCAGGACGACAGGCGTCAGCATATCCGTGATGTAAACGCTGCGGAGGATGAGCCTGTTCCCGCTCTTCTTCCCGTTTTTCCTGAGCGCGTCCCGAAGGGCTTTCCCGACCGGGAAGACGCCGATCACCGCAATGATCAGGAAGAACAGGTTCTGCTTCAGGACAGAAAGGGTCTCCGGTCCGTAAAGCGGATGCCCGGAGAAGAACAGCCCCTTCAGCACCGCGGTCAGGGAGGCAAAATCCGTGAACTTAAACAGTGCCCACCCAAAGAAGACGACGATCAGGGTATAAATATGACCGATGATCCCCCAGGTTTTTTCCAGTGCCTTGCCGAGGAAGAGCCGCTCCAGTGTGAGGAATACAAAGAAATACAGGCCCCACAGGATGAAATTCCAGCTTGCGCCGTGCCACATGCCCGTCAGGAACCAGACGATGAACAGGTTGACGTACGTGCGGAAAGCACCCTTCCGGCTGCCGCCGAGCGGGATATAGACATAATCCCTGAAGAAGGTGGAAAGGGAGATGTGCCATCTGCGCCAGAAATCCTGCACGCTCTTCGCGGTATAGGGATAGTTGAAGTTCTCCAGGTAGTGGAAGCCGACCATGCGGCCCATGCCGATCGCCATATCGGAATAGGCGGAGAAGTCCAGATAGATCTGGAGCATGTAGCAGAAAACGCCGATGTAGATATTGAGGGAAGGCGCGGCAGAAAGTGCCGCGATGCCTTCGGGCAGCATCTTGTCCGCGATCGCCGCGCAGCCGTTCGCCAGGATCGCCTTCTTCGCGAGACCGACCGCAAAACGTCGGATACCGTCGGAAAAATCCTTCAGCGTGATCCGCCGCTCTTCGATCTCGTCGGCGACCGTCTTATAACGCACGATCGGGCCGGCGATACACTGGTGGAAAAGACTGGCGTACAGCAGTACCTTATAGTAGCAGTCCTGCGCATCCACTTCGCCGCGGTAAACGTCCGCGACGTAGGAGATCAGCTGGAAGGTATAGAAGGAGATGCCGATGGGCAGGATGATCGTGGGGACTTCCTGTGGCCAGCCGGTGACGATCTTCAGGTTGTTCAGGAAGAACCCGGTATACTTGAAGACACCGAGCAGTCCCAGAAGCAGCACGCACTCCAGGATCATCCAGAGCCGCCGCGTCTGTTTGAAGCGGCAGCCGGCGATCGCACGTGCGATATACCAGCTGAAAAAGGCTTCGCCGACGAGCAGGATCAGGTACTTGGGTCCGCCCCAGGCGTAGAATATCAGCGAAAACACGAGCAGGACGATATTCCTTGCCCGTGTCTCCCTGAAAAGGAAATAGATCAGCAGCTGCGGCGTCAGAAACGCAAATAAAAAAAGCAGACTCGAAAATACCATAAAAATATCCCTGTCTGAAAAATAATCACTCGGATTATTTTACCACAGACAGGGATCGATTTCAAGCTTGTGTTAAGGTTTAGACAAGACGCCGGACCGCAAGGATCTGCGCCATATAAAGATTGCCGAACGACACTTTTTTGCCGCGTGAAGGCGCGTGCACCACGACGCCGTCGCCATAGTAGATCGCCACATGGCCGGGATAACAGACGACGTCGCCCGGCTGGATATCGGCGATATTGACGCCGTAACCGACTTCACGGAAGGCCCGGGAATCGTAGCCGTGCCGGTTGGCGATGCCCTGGTCCAGCAGGCCGAAGTGGGCGTAGACCTGGCCGAGGAAGCCGGAACAGTCCGCGCCGTTGATCAGGCTCGCCCCGCCCCAGACGTACGGCAGTACGCCGATGTACTGCGCCGCGTGCTGGGCACATGCAACGCCCAGGTTGTAGGCGTTCTCCCGCTCCTCCTTCGCGATGCGCTCCGCTTCCTTCCGGGCTTTTTCCGCACGGTCCTGGAGGACCATGTTTACGAAGTCCCCTTCGTTCTTGCCGTTCTCCATAAAGAGCCGCTCTTCGACTGCAAAAACGTCGTCCAGGTCCGAAGACGCTTTGTTGTAAAGATCGGAAAGCCCCGTTTCTTCGGCGATATTCATGACGTGCTTGTAGTTTTCGATCATGTACAGCAGCACCTTGAAGCGGCCGAGCGCGTCCCCTTTATCCACAGTGCGCTGGTAATCGTTCTTCAGCCCGTAGTTGATCTGGTTTTTGTAGAAATCCAGCTCACTGAACACGTTCTCCGGAACTTTCCCCCGGGCGCCCGTGACAGAGAATTCCTCCGGCAGCTCGGCATTCCGCACGCGTTCCTCGAAATCGGTCAGGTAGGCCTTCGCCTGTGCGCCGAAAAGGATGTATTTGCCGAGCGCGTAGACGTCTTTATTCGCGTAACGGATCACATACCAGTCTTCGCCGTTACTGGTAACGCGTCCGGTCACGTCCACTTCCGCGCGCCGGTTGAGCTGCGTCATGATCTCGGCGAGCGAATTCGGTCCGTAGCGCAGGTTGAGCGCGGTGCGGACGCATACGACGCCCTTCTTCGGCGTGTCATAAGTAACGACCGTTCCTTCCAGCGCCGCCGGAGAAAGCTCTTCCTTGATGTATTCCTTATCGATGCCGGAAAGGTGCCGGACCTCATTTTCGCTGTTGCCGACGAGGAGCCGCGTCAGGGCTTCCTCATTTTCAGCGCCGCCGGCAAGATAAGCGGAAAGCGCCGCCGAAGCACCGGCAAGGCT
>CADBQM010000013.1 GCA_902796795.1 uncultured Eubacteriales bacterium | reverse complement strand
CAGACGGTCTACAAAATGCACGACCTGCCGGTCGACCATACCTGGGGCGAGGACAGATGGGACCGCGACTACCGCGACCACAATAAAGAAAACTGCTACGATTCCGGCACGTCTCCCTGCAAGACCGCCTGCCCGGCGCATATCGCCGTCCAGGGCTACATCAGGATGGCTGCGGAAGGCCGTTTTGAGGATGCCGTCCGGCTGATCCGGAAAGACAATCCCTTCCCGGCGGTCTGCGGCGCGGTCTGCAACAAACGCTGCGAGGACCGCTGCACGCGCGGCCTGATCGACGCGCCCGTGGCGATCGATGAGATCAAGAAATTCCTGGCGCAGTGGGAGCTTGAGAATCCCGCCGATTATACCGTACCCTGTGAAAACTGGGCCGGCAAAGAGTGGGAAGACAAAAAGATCGCGGTCATCGGCGCAGGCCCCGCGGGTCTGTCCGCGGCCTATTACCTGCGCAGCGAAGGCTATCCCGTAACGGTCTTCGAAAAAGAACCGGTGCCGGGCGGCATGCTGACGAACGGCATCCCCTCCTTCCGTCTGGAGAAGGAGATCATCCGTAAAGAGATCGGGATCATCGAAAAGATGGGCGCCGAGATCCGCTGCGGCGTCGAAGTCGGCAAAGACGTGACGATCGAAGAGCTCAGGAAGCAGGGCTATAAGGCCTTTTACATCGCGATCGGCCTGCAGGGCGGCCGGAAAGCCGGCATCCCGGGCGAAGATACCGCGGGCGTCGAATCCGGCGTCAGCTTCCTCCGCAGGGTCAACCAGGACGAAAGCATCCGCTTAAACGGTGACGTGGTGGTCGTCGGCGGCGGCAACGTCGCATCCGACGTCGCCCGGACCGCGCTTCGTACGACTTCCGGCAAGGTCACGATGCTCTCGCTGGAATCCCGGGAAGAAATGCCCGCGGCAAAGGACGAGATCGCCGACTGTATCGAAGAAGGGATCGAGATCCTGAACGGCTGGGGTCCGAAGGAAGTGCTTTCCGAGAACGGGAAGGTCACGGGCGTCGTCTTTAAGAAATGTGTCCGCGTATATGATGCGGAAGGACGTTTCCGTCCCGAATATGACGAAAAGGAGACGATGACCGTCTCCTGTGAAAACGTATTGATGGCGATCGGCCAGAGCGCCGTGCTCGGGGATCTTCTTACCGGAACGAAGGTGGAGGTCCGGCCGAACGGTTCGATCGTAGCGGATCCCGTGACGCTGCAGACGGCGGAGCCGGATATCTTCGCCGGCGGCGACATCTTCCACGGCGCACGCTTTGCCATTGACGCGATCGCCGAAGGTAAGACCGCGATGGTCTCGATCAACCGTTTCGTCCACCCCGGCCAGTCCATGACCATCGGCCGGGACCTCCGGAACTTCATCGAACTGGACCGGAACGACGTCAAGGTGGAATCGTTCGACAACGCAGAGCGCCAGCGTCCCGGCATGAAGCCCGGCAAAGGCCGTGAAAGCTTCGAAGACCTTAGGCTCGCCCTCACGGAAGAACAGGTGAAGGCCGAGGCAAACCGCTGCCTGAAATGCGGCGCGACCGTAGTCGACCTCAACCAGTGCATCGGCTGCGGCCTGTGTACGACCCGCTGCGAGTTCGACGCGATCCACCTCTCCCGCGATATCCCCGAAGCGAGCGAAATGCATACGGCGGAGGAGATGCTCGACGTCGTGAAGCCCTACGCCCTGAAGCGTGTCGGGAAGATCATCAAACGAAAAGTGACCGGGAAATCCGAATACCCGACGGAACAGACGGTAAACGGCCCGATCACCAAATAAGCCAAAACATCAATAAGTCAGACTGATACGAAATACGATCCGCTCCGTTTCTCCAACGGCATAAACAGTATTCTCCTGTTCGCCGTAACGGATGCGGATCGTTTCGTTTAAGCGTGCTTCGTTTTTGAAATCGATCAGGATCTGCTTCGGCGGCGCTGCCTTTTTCAGCGGATAAACGGCGTCCTCTATGATATCGAAGTAGCGCGTATTGTTCATATGGCCGTTTAAGTCCAGTACCGAGTAAGGAACGGTATAGACAGCCTCCTCCGACGTCCCGGGGATCCGGGGCGGGCTCGGGATCGGCAGCGCACCGTCCACCTGCACTTCATCCATAAAAATGCCCGCTTCTTCCGGAAAGACCATGCTGCGCGTTTCCCGGTCGATCAGCGCCCAGAGCGAGGATGCCTGGAGGAGGATCCTGCCTTCGCTGTCCTTCATGCGGAAAAAGCGCGGGAAGAACATATGCATCGTCTTGCCGGGCCAGGATTCCAGCGTAACGGTCTCGTCGTATTCGGGCAGCCGTTCGATCTCCGCCCGGTAGCCCGTTACGATCCACAGAAGCCCGCGGTCCAGCGTCTTCTCCCTGCCCATCCCGTGCTCTTCCGTGTCCGCGATCGCGATCTCCTGGAAACGGCTGAACAGTTCCGAAAGGCGGAGCCGGCGGTTCAGGTCGCAATCCGCGGTACAGAGCCGGAACGTCTCGCTCTTCAGCTTCATTTGATCCTCGATTCGATCGCGCTCACCACGTCGCCGAAGGTCTGCAGCTTCTGCCACTGCCGGTTCGGGATGCGGATATCGTACTTCGCCTCCAACCGGCAGATCACCAGCGTGAAGCCCATGGAATCGATGGCGGTATCCGTGTTGATCACCGTATCTTCGTTCAGCGCGACGCCCTCCAGTTCAGGCGCACATTCGTAAATGACCTCCCGGATCTCGTCGGCCAGTTCTGTTCTCGTCATTTTATATTCTCCTTCTCAAGGTCGATCGCATATCTTTTCAGTTTTCCGGTCGCGGTCCGCGGCAGCGCCTCTTTCAGGCGGACGATCTTCCGTACCTGCTGTCCCCGCGGATAGGCGGCCGTGACCGGCCGGATCGCGGACAGGATCTCCTCTTCGCTTCCGGCTTTTTCGGAAACAGCGAGCGTCAGGATCCCCCGGTGCAGCAGGAGTGCGAGGTCCGCCCCGTGAAGGGCTGCGGAAAGAGCGGCTTCATATTCCGGCAGGAAGATCTTCGTTCCATCGGGAAGGACGATCATCTCCTTCTTGCGGCCGGTCACGTGCAGGGCGCCGTTCTCATCGATCGTCCCCAGGTCCCCGGTATGTAAAACGCCGCTTTCCAGGACCTTCTCCGTCTCTTCCGGACGCCTGAAATAACCCTTCATGACCGTTTCCGGACTCTCGACGAGTATTTCCCCGTCTTCCGCGATCGAGACCCGGAAATCGGGGCAGATCGTGAACGTGTAGGGATCGTCCCCGAGCGAGAGCGCGATGCCGGAGGACGTCTCCGTCAGGCCGTAGCCGAAGGAAACGCGGAGTCCGAGCGCCTTTGCCGCGGCAAGCATCTCCGGCGGGCAGTCGCCCGCGCCGATGAGGAGCAGCCGAAGCTCCGGGTTGAAAACACGGTATTTCAGGCAGAATCCGAGTAAAAGCGGTACCAGGGAAAGCGCTGTCGGACGGAAGAAAGCGCAGTCGTCCGCATAGTGCCGCGCCCCGCGCCCGATGGCCGCCGAAGCGCCAAAGTTCAAGGCCCACAAAAGGCCGCAGACAAAACCGAAAACATGGTTCAGCGGCAGCATGAGCAGCAGCCGGTCCGAAGGCATGAGCGGCAGCAGCGATCCGCCGTTATAGGCGCTCCTCAGCAACGAGCGCTCGGTCAGCACCACCGCTTTGGCACGCTCCGTCGTACCGGAGGTGAAAAACAGCAGTTCTCCGGGCGCCGGATCTTTCGGACTGCAAAGATACGGCGTAAGCGCCTCTTTCAGTTCCTCATCCCCGTACAGGGTGTCCGTATCCGTCAGCCGGATCTGTTCTATGAGGACGTCCTCCGGCAGGTTTTCGTCCAGCAGGACGACCCGGATGCCGGCCATGACAGCCCCGAACAGGCTGACCACCGTATCCGCTTCCGTCTCTCCGATCAGAAAGGCCGCCGTACGGCTGCCCTTGAACCGGTCCCCGGCTTCCTCCGCTTTTTTCAGGAGATCTGCCCAGCTCAACTCCGCCGGCTTTCCGCCGCCGTCATAGATCAGCGCGGGCGCCTCCGGCGTCTTTTCCGCATAACAGGACAGTAATTCATGAAAAGTCTCGAAAAGCATCGATATTTCCTCTTCAGATATACACTGCCATCAATATAGTCAATAAACTTACGAAATGCAAGACAGATGGTTTTCCGTTTATTTATTATATACCCGGATCTCCGGGATCGGACACGCGGTCGCTTCCCGGATCGTATAGATCGAAGCATCCGGATGGGTGCGGAAAAGCGAGCAGGGAATGTGGGCGGTGATCTCGCCGTGGAGGATCTTGCGCAGTGCGCCGGCATTCCAGTCGCGCGGCATGATCATGATGATGCGCTTGGCGGAATAGATCTCCTTCATGCCGACGGTGATGCAGTGATCCGGTATCGCTTCAAGGTCGGCGCCGCAGTTCATATAAGCATTGATGGTCTTCGTCTCGCGGCTGATCTTCAGCACGCGGGTGGGACGTGCGAGGAACTCCTCGTTCGAGACAGTCTCGCCCGGTTCCGGCGGCTCATTGAAGGCATAATGGCCGTTGATGCCGACGCCGCCGAACACCAGGTCCAGCTTGCCGTATTTCTGGATGATATCCCATATACGCCCTTCATTGCCGGGCTCCGGGAAGATCCGGTTCTCCGGCAGTACGTTCAGTTCCTCGTCAACCTGAGAATAGAAGATGCGGTCCATGCCGCTGCGGAAACAGAGCGGGTCGTCATAATCGATATAAGTGTCCGGACTCTTAAGATACTCGTCCATGTTGATGAAAACACAGTTTTTGAGCGAGATCCTGTACTTGTTGATGAGCTCAGACATCCTGAAATAGGGGCCGAGCGGACCGTAAGGGACGATCATGACCGTTGGCTCGCCTTTTTCGTTGTTCGCGCGGATCGTCTCCAGCACCTCGATCGCTACTTTCCAGTAGATATCGACCTCCGCCTGGGAAACATCCAGCTTGATGGAAGATCCTTTTCCGAGATCTTCCGGAGCGATCAGATTGTAATTCTCCATTTTTACTCTTCCCTTTCTATTATTCAGCTGCCTCTCCGCTTTTGATCACGTTTTGTCAGCTTTTTATAATTATCAGAAGATATAGGTCGCGATCGAATGGGCTGCCAGGCTGTCCTTCGCGATATTATTCTTATGCCGAAGAACGACCGGGAGCTCCTTGTCGCCCTTGTTCATGACAACGAGGACGATCGTGCCGTCCGGATTCTGGAATGCGATCTGTTCCAGGTCTGCAGAATACGAGGAACTGCCGATCCGCTTTGCGCCGGGAAGCACGTACTTGCTGAACTGTCCAATGTAGTAATACGAAAGCTCGTAGCGGACCTTTCCTTCCCACCACATGATCGGCGTCGAGGGACGCGTCTTTGCCCGGATCGACTGGTTGACGAATGCATTCTCAGCCTTCTTCCGCGCGGCGTCGCGCTCCGCATCCCAGTGATACGGATGACCGGTCTCGTCAAGGATCATGTTCCAGGCCACGAAAGCGCTGCAGTAATTCTTGAAATCGCCGAAGATCTCGTGCGCACTGTGTTCGCCGACATACCACGGAAGGTCGTCCCGCGCACCGCCGGAGTTTTCCGTACTGATCTGGATCTTCTCGGGGTAGAGCTGGTGCACCGCATCGAGCGCCTCAAAGTG
>CADBQM010000012.1 GCA_902796795.1 uncultured Eubacteriales bacterium | reverse complement strand
GTGCACGCCCGGACTGGCATATCGTTTATACGATCTTCGGGATCGACGGTTACCTGAGCGCCCACGGGGTACAGACGCTCTATCTCGTCGGTGAGTGGTTCACGGGCTGCATCCTGATGCTGTACCTGGTCTTCCCGCTCCTCTATCTGCTGGTGAAGAAGCTGCCCGCCGCGGCAGCGGCGTTTGCGCTGCTCCTGAAGATCGGCGCGGTCCTGCTCATTAAGCGGACCGGGCTTACGGACTGCGACATCCTTTTCTACGCCCCGGATTTCATCTTCGGTGTGATCGCGGCCGTGCATCTTAAAAAGCCGCGCTTTATCGTCGGCCTGATCGCGCTCGCCGCGGCAGCCGTGCTGGTCCTTGTGAAGATCCCCGTCAATTATCGCTGGCTGATCTCCCCGCTCGGGATCGCCGTTTTCCTGGCGGTGATGATGCTGGCGGGGAAGGCGGAGGAAATACTGACTGGCAAACCGACGGAAGAAGCTGCTGTTATTCCGGTCCCGGCACGAGGCGCCGCCGTTTTACGCGGCCTTCAAAAAGTATTTTCCACGGTCGCGCGTTATTCCTACGCGGTCTTCCTGGTCCACCATGTGCTGATCTTCCGGGTCTTCGGCGGCCTGGATCCGAACATGGGGAAGAAGGCCTATCTCCTGTATCTTCTTTTGTATCTGTTCTTTACCGCCGGCGCGGCTGTTATCGTGCAGGGCGCGGCGGAGTACATACGGAAACTGTTTCAGTCAAAATCACAGCGGAGGACATCATGATCTCATTTGCGAACGATTACTCGGAAGGCGCTCATCCGAAGATCCTGGAAGCATTTTTAAAGACCAACATGGAGCAGGCGGCGGGCTACGGCTTTGATCCCTACTCGCAAAGCGCCAGGGAAAAGATCCGCGCGGCGTGCAATGCGCCGGACGCGGAGATCTATTTCATCAGCGGCGGCACGCAGACGAACCGCGTTACGATCTCCTCGGTGCTGGCTTCCTACGAAGGCGTGATCTCTGCCGACAGCGGCCACGTAAACGGCCATGAGGGCGGAGCGATCGAAAACTCCGGCCACAAGGTGCTGGCGCTGCCCGCAAAGGACGGCAAGCTTTCGGCCGCGGACGTGCGGGCGTACCTTAAGTATTTCTACGACGGCGCGAGCTACGAGCATATGGTCTTCCCAGGGATGGTCTATATCTCCTGGCCGACCGAGTGCGGCACGCTGTATACGAAAGCGGAGCTCGAAGCGCTCCACGCGGTCTGCCGCGAATATGAGATCCCGCTCTACGTCGACGGCGCACGTCTGGCCTACGGCCTCATGAGCCGCGATACGGACGTCGACCTTCCGACGCTCGCGGCTTCCTGCGACATCTTCTATATCGGAGGCACCAAATGCGGCGCGCTGCTCGGCGAAGCGCTGGTCTTCCCGCGCGCGAACGCGCCAAAGCAGCTTTTCACGATCATCAAGCAGCAGGGCGCACTGATGGCGAAGGGCCGCACACTCGGCATCCAGTTCGATACACTCTTTACGGACGGCCTGTACTTTGAAAACGGGAAGAACGGCATCGACCGCGCGGAGGAAGTGAAGCAGATCCTGAAGAAAAAGAACATTCCCTTTGCCTGGGAATCCCCGACCAACCAGCAGTTCGTGATCCTGCCGGATGAGAAGATCAAGGAACTGGAAAAAGAAGTGGTGTTTGACCGCTGGGATCGCTATGACGAGACGCACAGCATTATCCGCTTTGCGACGAGCTGGGCAACGTCTGCTTCCCAGACCGCCAGGCTGGAGGAGATCCTGTGAGAGCAGTCGTCACACGGGTGAGCCGCGCCTCCGTCACGATCAAAAAGAAGGAGACGGGAAAGATCGGGAAAGGCTTCCTGGTCCTCCTGGGCATCCACAAGGACGATACGGAGAAGGAAGCAAAGAAGATCGCGGATATGATCTGCGGGCTCCGGGTCTTTCCGGACAAAGAAGGAAAGATGAACATCTCTCCGGCAGACGCCGGCGCAGAGCTTTTGATCGTGAGCCAGTTCACCCTCTATGCCGACTGCAAGTCGCGCAGACCCGGTTTCACCGAGGCCGCGCGGCCGGAACAGGCGATCCCGCTCTATGAGCTTGTGCTTTCCGAGTGCCGCGTCCGCGGCTTCCGTACGGCGAGCGGCGTCTTCGGCGCCGACATGCAGGTGGCTTCCGTCAACGAAGGACCGGTCACGATCCTCCTGGATACGGCGGAACTGTGATGAAAATCGTTGCTTCATCATTGTACTTTTCAATGATTATGTTATAATCGTGGCAGCAAGATCTGAAAGAAGGAGGAGTTCTTATGTTTGATGTGATCGGAATCGGAACCGCAGTCAAGGACTTCCTGTTCGCGGTCGAAAAGATCCCCACGGGTGACAGCGGCGCGCGCGCTTTATATATCAGCAGCCAGTTCGGCGGCAAGGTCGCAACGGCGATGGCAGCTGTGGCACGCCAGGGCCTGAAGGGCGCTTTTTATGGCAAGACCGGCGGCGATGCCAAGGGCAGGCTCATCAAGGAAGACTTTGAGCGCCACGGCCTGGATACCTCGCATCTGGAATGCGTCGAAGGCAAAGAATCCCCGTTCTGCATCTGCATTGCGGAGACCAGCACCCAGACCCGGAAGTTCATCGGCAAGATGGCCGATACGCCGCGGCTGGAAGTCGAGGACCTGGATTTTGAATTCCTGAAAAATACCCGCAGCATGCACTTTGAAGGCGGCTCCCCGGTCGTCGTTGCAGCGGCAACTTTCGCGAAAGAGAACGGTATCCTGACCTGCATCGACGCGGACGGCTACCGTCCGGAGATCGAAGAGCACGAAGACCTCTTTGACCTCTTCATCGGCTCCGAATTCTACGCGGCCAAGCGGCTTCCCGGCGCGGAACCGATCGAAGTCTGCCGCGAGATCGCGAAGAAGGGCTGCAAGGTGGCGATCATCACGCTCGGTGCCAAGGGCGGCGTCGGGATCGCGAACGGCGAGGAATTCTCCTATCCCGCGTTCAGCGGCATGAAGATCATCGACACCACCGGTGCGGGCGACGTTTTCCACGGCGCGTACCTGAGCGCTTACCTGATGGGCTACGACCCGAAGGAAGCCGCGCGTTATGCTTCTGCCGTCTCCTACATCAAGTGCACCCGTCTCGGCGGACGTGCCGGTATCCCCACGCGGGAACAGACCGAGCGCTTCTTAAAGGACGGCGTCCTGATCAACGAAGAAGAGCTGGACGCACGCGCAAAGCACTACGAGGACCTGGTCGTCTGATCCCGGCTTCGCATTATCCGAGACTTTTTTATACGATCCCGTCTGCCGCTTTCGGCAGGCGGG
Source organism: uncultured Eubacteriales bacterium (assembly GCA_902796795.1). Lineage (GTDB taxonomy): Bacteria > Bacillota > Clostridia > Lachnospirales > Lachnospiraceae > UBA1267. The sequence goes on along the minus strand of CADBQM010000012.1, from coordinate 11,186 downwards.
ATTTTCTATGGGTTCGGTCAGCCTTTTGCTTGTGTTTTTGCGGCTGATAAAGCATAATAGTATTGAATGGTCCCGATGGGTTTTACAGAAAGAGAGGACAGCATGAAACTGACGCCGGAACGGGCAAAAGAGATCAACAAAGACCATGTCACGGAGGATCACCTGATCCTGCATTCGCTGAACGTCAGCTACGCCATGGAAGCCATGGCCGGACATTTCGGCGCGGACAAAGAGCACTGGAAAGCCGTCGGCTATCTGCACGATTTTGACTACGAACAATACCCGGAGGAGCATCTTCAGCATACGGAAAAGGAGCTCCTTGCACTCGGCGTCGATCCGGCGGACGTCCGCGCGATCTTAAGCCACGGCTACGCGATCGAGAACGATATCGAACCGCTTTCCGACATGGAGAAGAGCCTCTATGCCGTGGACGAGCTCACCGGCATCATCCAGGCAGCGGCCCGGATGCGTCCGAACGGCCTGACTGACCTGGAAGTGAAGAGCTTCATGAAGAAGTTTAAAGATAAGCGCTTTGCAGCGAAATGTGACCGGGAGATCATCCTGCGCGGCTGCGAGATGCTCGGGATGGACATCCGGGAGGTCGCGGAGATCTGCATCGAAGGCATGCGGCCGCACGCGGAAGAACTCGGCCTTCTCGGCACCGGCGGGGAAGCATGACCTGTCAGCGAAGAAACGGAGTGGAGAATGAGTGAAGAAAAACGAATCGTCAGTGCGGTGATCGCCGGGGTCGGCGGTTATGGCGGCATGATCACAGGCGACGTCCTGGATCATCTGAACGACTACCGCGTCCGGGTCGCCGGCGTTGTGGATCCTTTCTATGTAGCGTCCCCGCAGAAAGAACGGCTGGATGCCCTCGGCATCCCGCATTATGACACCCTGGAGGCATTTTACGCGGCGGATCAGGCAGAACTTGCGATCCTCTGCACGCCGATCCAGTATCACGAAGCCCACGCGGCCTGCGCGATGGCGCACGGCAGCGACGTGCTGATCGAAAAGCCCGCCGCGGCGACGCCCGCCCAGGCAAAAAGAATGATGGAAACGGCTGGGCGCTGCGGGAAGACCGTGAACGTCGGTTTCCAGCTTTCCTACATGAGCGCGATCCTGCGCCTGAAGGAGGATATCCTTTCGGGCCGCTTCGGCGCGCCGAAGGACTGCTGGTCCCTCGTCCTCTGGCCCCGGAACTCCGCTTATTATGCCCGCTCCTGGGCCGGCCGCTTTACGCTGAACGGACAGTACGTGCTCGACAGCATCGCGATGAATGCCTGCGCGCATCATCTGCACATCCTGTACTTCCTGCTCGGCAGCCGCATGGACAGCGCTGCGATGCCGGAACGCGAAAAGGTCCTGCTCATGCGGGTCAACGATATCGAGACCTTTGATACGGCCATGATGGAGATCGAGGCCGGCGGCGCGACGCTCCACTACCTGGTCTCCCACGCGGTACCGGATACCACCGCCCCGATCCTGAAACTGCATTTTGAAAAGGCAGACATCCTGATACAGGGCGAGGGCACGGAAGAGGACGCCGTCACCGCGGTCCTGCCCGACGGCTCCCGGATCCACTACGGCGACCTGACGAAAGAATATTTCCGGAAAGTTCCGTATACCCTGGACGTCGTTCGCGGCCTTGCGGCCCCCGTCTGTACGATCGAGACTGCCATGGCGCAGCTCCTCTCCGTGAGCGCCGCCACCTTTGAGGCGCCGGTCCTGGACCTCCGGGCGAACCTCGGAAAAAATAGTGCGGCGCCGCGGGTCTATGTAAAGAACGACGTGCGCGTCGCGGACGGCCTGTCCGAACTCATGAAGCGCGCCTACGACGAGGAAAAGATGCCGTGGACGCTGACAGATATCTACGGGGCGCCGCAGGAGATCGCGCTTGCGGGTTACTTGAGCCCGGACGAGCGGCCGCTCTGACGAAACGGCTGATCCGGGGCTCCCCGGGCGCCAGACAGGGAAGAAACCAACATACAAAAGGAGGACCCCGCATGCAGGGAGACGGAATGAACTACGTACCTGAAGGGAAAAAGCCCGAACCGGTCGTGAAGCCCGGCGAATTCGTGATCGCCGCGGCCGCGCTCGACCACGGCCATATCTACGGGATGTGCCAGGCGCTGACCGAGGCCGGCGCCACGCTGAAATGGGTCTACGACAAGGACCCGGAAAAGGTGAAGGCTTTCCTTGAAAAGTATCCAGAGGCAAAGGCTGCGGCCGCAGAAGAAGAGATCATGAACGATCCGGAAGTCCGGATGGTATGCGGCGCCGCGATCCCGTCGGAACGCTGTGCGCTGGGACTCAGGGCCATGCGTGCGGGCAAGGATTATTTTACGGACAAGTGTCCGCTGACCACGCTCGAGCAGCTCGAAGAAGCCAAAAAGACGGTCAAAGAGACCGGCCGGAAGTATATGTGCTACTTCAGCGAGCGTCTGCATGTGGAAGCGGCGGTCTATGCGGGTTATCTCGTGGAGCAGGGCCTGATCGGCCGTGTGATCCAGGTCGTCGGCCTCGGACCGCACCGGGAGAGTCCCGGGACAAGGCCGGACTGGTTCTATGAAAGGGAAAAATACGGCGGTATCCTGACCGATATCGGCAGCCACCAGATCGAGCAGTTCCTCTTCTTCACCGGAAATGAGGACGCGAAGGTCGTGAAGAGCCAGATCGCAAACTACGCGCATCCGCAGTATCCGGAACTGGACGATTTCGGCGACTGCATGCTCGTGGGCGAAAACGGCGCGACCGACTATTTCCGCGTCGACTGGTTCACGCCGGACGGGCTCAGGACCTGGGGCGACGGGCGCCTGTTCCTGCTGGGAACGGAGGGCTATATCGAGCTCCGCAAATATATCAACGTCGGGACAGAGGACGTCCGCGGCGATCACGTCTTCCTGGTCAACAAGGACGGCGAGCAGTACTTTAATGTCAGCGGGAAGGTCGGTTATCCTTTCTTCGGACAGCTGATCCTGGACTGCCTGAACCGGACCGAGAATGCCATGACCCAGGAACACTGCTTTAAGGCGGCCGAGCTCTGCGTGCGCGCGCAGCTTGCCGCGACGAAGGTGGAATGATGCACGAGAAATTTCATTACAGAAGTCTGGAAGAACTGAAGGCAAGGGCGGAGGAACTGGGCGTATATCTGCCTTTCTCCGAAGACACCGCCGTCCTGTTTGAGGAAGCCGACGCCGGCGACGCGCATTTCCATAACCGGCTCGGAACGGCGCCGATGGAAGGCGCGGACGCAGAACCGGACGGATCGCCGTCCGAACTTACCCGGACGCGGTACTTAAATGAAGCCGCGGGCGGCAGCGGCATGATCTGGTACGAGGCCGTTTCGATCGTCCCGGAAGGCCGGTCGAGCGCGCACCAGCTGATGATCACGCGCGAGAACCTCGACGCCTACAAGCGCCTGAATGAAGCGCTGAAAGAGACCGGGGAGAAGCAGAACGGCTTTGCCCCCTATCTTGTGATGCAGGCGAACCACAGCGGCCGTTATTCGAACCCGCAGGGTTTCCCGGCGCCGATGATCGCTTACCGCCATCCGTATTACGAGAAGCTGCGGGCGGCGGATGATTCCTGCATCGTCTCGGATGACTACCTGAAGGGCCTGGAGGAACGCTTCGGCGAAGCCGCCTTCCTGGCAAAGGAAGCCGGTTTTGACGCGGTGGACGTCAAGGCCTGCCACGGCTATCTGCTCTACGAGCTCCTTTCCGCTTATGAGCGGCCGGGTGAGTACGGCGGCTCCTTTGAAAACCGCACCAAGCTGCTCCGGCACGGGATCGCGAACGCGAAGCAGGCGGAAAGTAAGGATTTCCAGGTGACTGCAAGGCTTTCCGCCTACGACGGCTACCCCTATCCCTATGGCTTTGGCGTCGCGCAGGACGGCAGCGACACACCGGATATGACGGAACCGATCCGTCTCATCCGGGAACTGTACGAAGAGGACGGCATCCGCTTCGTCAATATCACGATGGGCAACCCTTACGTCAATTCCCATGTGACGCGGCCCTTTGATTTCGGCAAATATGTGCCGGAGGAGCATCCGCTCGTCGGTGTCGCCCGGATGATCCACGGGATCGGCGAGATCAAAAAGGCGGTGCCGGGGATGTTCATCTCCGCCTCCGCACCTTCGTATCTCCGCCAGTACGCGGACCTTTATGCGGCAGGCGCCATCAAGGAAGGCTGCTGCGACCAGGTGCTCTTTGGCCGCATGGCCTTTGCGGATCCCGATTTCCCGAACGAGATCAAAAACGCAGGCCGGATCGACCCGAAACGCGTGTGCCTGACCTGCGGCAAATGCGGCGACCTGATCCGCGCCGGAAGGCCGACGGGCTGCGTGGTACGCGGCAACCGGCTGTACCTGGAACAATATAAGGAATACATGGCAGATCTGAAAAAGAATTCCTGACCGGTCCGGCGGGAATGATTCAGGGAGGCCACAGGAGGATCCAATGAAGAGAACAGCCATTATCACCGGCGGCAGCCGCGGGATCGGCTACGCGATCACCCGGAGACTCGGACAGGAAGGCATGAACGTCGTCATCCTGTCGACCGGCGGCCGGGAAAAATACCAGGAGGCGCTCGACCGGCTGACGGAAGAGGGCATCGACTGGCTTTATGTGCAGGGCGGCGTGCAGGATGCGGCCGACCGTGAAAAACTGATCCATGCAGCGCTCGAACGCTTTGGCAGGATCGACGTGCTCGTGAACAACGCAGGCGTCGCACCGCTCGTCCGCAGCGACCTGCTGGAGATGACGGAAGAAAGCTTTGACCGCGTGATCGGGATCAACACCAAAGGAACGCTCTTCCTCTCCCAGGCGGTCGCAAGGCAGATGATCGCGCAGGAGAAGGTCTTTGCACATAAAGGCGTGATCGTGAACATCGGCTCCTGCTCGGCAGAGGTCTCGTCGATCTCCCGCGGGGAATACTGCATCTCCAAAGCCGGTGTCGCGATGGTCACGCAGCTTTTCGCGGACCGGCTCGCGCCGGAGGACATCCTGGTGCACGAGGTCCGGCCGGGCGTCATCGCGACGGATATGACCGAGAAGGTCAAGGCAAAATATGACGCGCTGATCGAAGAGGGCGTTTTTCCGATCCATCGCTGGGGAACGCCGGAGGACGTGGCCGAAATGGTCGCGCTGCTCACTTCCGAGAAGATCGGCTATACGACGGGCAATTATATCGACGTAGACGGCGGTTTCCATATCCGTCGCCTGTGACGGAACAGAAACGCGGCGTTCCGGAAAAGACGCTGAGAGGAATACCTGCAGGAGAGGGCAATGGCGGAAAACAGCAGCTTATTTGAAAACGGACGGGAGCTCGGCGGCGGAAAGATCCTGTATACCGTGTCTGTCGGGACCCTGATCGTCGGCGCCGGCGCGGCAGGCTTAAAGACCGCGGTGACGCTGGACCGCTTCGGGAAGAAGGACCTGCTCCTCGTTTCGGAGGGGCTTCGTTCCGGGACTTCCCGGAATACGGGCTCCGACAAGCAGACCTATTACAAGCTGTCGCTGGCCGGAGACGCAGCGGACAGTGTGCGCGCGATGGCGGAGGACCTTTTTGCCGGTGAGTGCGTGGACGGCGAGCATGCCCTTGCCGAGGCGGCGCTTTCCGTGCGTTCCTTCTATCATCTCGCGGATGCCGGCGTTCCCTTCCCGGAGAACGAATACGGCGAAAGCATCGGCTACCGGACCGACCATGACAGCCGCGGACGGGCTTCTTCCGCGGGACCGTACACGTCGAAGCTGATGACGGAAGCCCTGTTTCAGGAAGCTGTGGACCGCGGGATCCCGATGGAGGACCGGCTGCAGCTGATCCGCATCTTCACGAAAGACGAGGCACTCTCAGGCGCGCTGTTCCTGCTCCGGAGTCCGGCCAAAGAAGCGCCGGACCGCGCGCGTTTTGTACTCTTCCGCTGTGAGAACCTGGTGCTCGCGACCGGCGGACCGGCGGCAATGTACCGCGACAGCGTCTACCCGCTCTCGCAGACCGGCGCGAGCGGTACGGCTTTCCTTGCGGGCGTACGCGGCCGGAACCTGACCGAGTGGCAGTTCGGCCTGGCGTCCGTGAAGCCCCGCTGGAACGTGAGCGGCAGCTACATGCAGGTGCTGCCGCGTTTCATCTCCACCGATGAGAACGGAGAAGATCCGCGCGAATTCCTGAATGATTATTACGACGATCCGGAGCAGCTGCTCCTGCATGTTTTCCGGAAGGGCTATGAGTGGCCTTTTGACGCCGGAAAGCTGGAAGGCGGCTCGTCCCTGTTCGACCTGTTTGTATTTGAAGAGACCGTCGTCCGCGGGCGGCGCGTCTTCCTGGATTACCGGGAAGATCCGTCGGCACTGTCCGGCAGCCAGATCCCGGAGGAAGCCTTCACGTACCTCAATGCAGCGGACGCCCTGGCGGAAACACCGGTCGAGCGGCTGCTTCAGCTGAACAAGCCTGCTTACGATTTCTATCTGGAGCACGGCGTCGACCTAAAAAACGAGATGCTGGAGATCCGCATCTCGGCACAGCACAACAATGGTGGACTGCTGGTGGACGGTCACTGGCAGACCAATATCCGCGGGATCTACGCAGTCGGCGAAGCTTCCTGCACCCATGGTGTACGGCGGCCCGGCGGTTCCGCGTTAAACGCGGGGCAGTGCGGTGCGACAAGAGCGGCGGAAGCGATCGCTTTCGGAAAAACGGAAGCAGGCGGACAGACGTCCGACGCTTCCCTCCTTCAGGAGGCCGCTGCATTCCTTTCGCAGCTTTCCTTCGGCCCGGAAGACCGCATCGCCGAGCTTTTCACCGCTGTCGCAGCCCGCATGAGTGCAGCCGGCGGGATGATCCGGAACGCGGTGAAGATCTCGGAAGCACTGGAAGAAACGGATGCCTTGCTGCAGCATTATTTTGAGGCCGTCCATCCTTCGGGTGTCCGGCGCCTCGGCGCGTATTACCGCCTGTACGACGTTCTGACCGCCCAGAAGGTCTACCTTTCCGCGATGCAGGACTATATCCTCCACGGTTCAGGCAGCCGCGGCTCGGCGCTTTATACGGCGCCCGGCGGCGTGCAGCCGCATCCGGCGCTGTCTAAGACCTACCGCTATGAAGCGGATGCGGGCCGCTCCGGCCATCTGACGCAGGAGACCTGGCTTCAGGGCAGCGAGTGCGTGACGCGCTGGCGGCCGGTGCATCCGATTCCGGACGCGGGCCTCTTCTTTGAAGCAGAGTGGAAGAAATTCAGGGAACGGCGCGGCTTATAACGGAAAAACAATGAAAAAGATCAGAATCGGACAGTACGGTATCGGACACAATCACGGCGAAGAGAAGATGAAATCTTTCCGCCGCTTTCCGGAACTCTTTGAGATCGTCGGCGTATGTGAGCCGGACGAAAAGTGGCGGGCAGCACGCGGCGCGCTCCCCGGCTACGCAGGTCTCCGATTCCTTACGGAGGAAGAATTCTTCAGCGCCGGTCTGGATGCGGCGCTCGTAGAGACCGACGTCCCGGATCTGGACCGGGCGGCGAAGAAATGCCTGGACCATGGCCTGCACATCCATATGGACAAACCCGGCGGCGAAGATATCGCGGAATTTACGGACGTCGTGAATACCGCGCGTGACAAGGGCCTGATCCTCCAGATGGGCTATATGTACCGCTATAATCCGGTGATCCGTTATGCGATCGACCTTGCAAAGAGCGGAGCACTGGGAGAAATCTTTGAGATCGATACGCAGATGTCCACCGCACATCCGGCGGCTTACCGGGAATGGCTCAGCCGCTCCTTCCGCTGCGGGACGATGTACATTTTCGGCTGCCATCTGATCGACATGATCTTCCAGGTCCTCGGGACGGAACCGGAGGATGTCGTTTCGTTTATCAAAGAGACACTGCCGCAGGACGTGCCGCTTGCGGATAACGCGCTGGCGGTCCTGACGTATCCGCACGCCAGCTGTACCGTCCGGACCAGTTCGCGCGAAGTGAACGGCTATGGCAGGCGGCAGCTCGTGATCTGCGGCTCAGAAGGCACGGTCGAGGTCAAGCCGCTGGAAGGGCCGTCGACGGTCTCGGTCTCATTTAAAAAGGACCTGCCGCCGACCTACAAGGATACCAGGACTTTCCTGACCGGTTTCCCGGAGCAGGAAGGCCGCTATGACGAACAGGCAAAGGATTTCTATGCCTACGTCCGGGGAGAGAAAGAGAACCCCTTCGACTATGATTACGAGATCGCGCTCCAGCGGGCGACGCTGCTTGCCTGCGGGATCCGGTGAGTAAGGAGGAAAATGGAATACCGTTCGATCGAAGAAAAGAAGCAGCAGCTGTTTGAAAGCTTTCAGCAGGATTACGAGACCGCGAAGGCGGGAAAGAAGATCCGCCCGCGGCTCGGGAACGAAATGGGCATCAACTATATGCGGGAGCGGCAGACGCTGAGCTTCCTCCTGCACCCGGAACTGAAGGAGACCGCCTATGAGATCGGTTATACGATCGGGGTGGAGATCACTTCGGACATGATCAAAGGGAAGACGCTGCCGGAGATCATGGACAGCAACCAGCCGATCGCGAACCGGGACGGCTACGCGCTGGAGGAGATCATCGAAGCAGACGAAAATCACGCCGTGTACCGCCATTACGAATGTGCGGACTGCTACGGACTGCCGGATATCGGCGATCATATCTGCGTATACGAAGCCGGTGTCGCGGCTGGCATGTTCAGTACGGCGCTCGGGAAGAAGTGCCGGGTCACGGAGACCCGCTGCTGCGCAGCCGGCGACCCGTTCTGCGAGTTCCTCGTAGAAGTCATCGAATAGAGAATAACGGCAGAAACTGCCGTCAGGAACGTCATAAAACACAAGGAGGACATTGGATCTAATGAAAATCACCGACACGATCCGTTATGCGGGCGTCAACGACCACAAGGTCGATCTTTTTGAGGGACAGTACATCGTCCCGAACGGAATGGCGTACAATTCGTATGTGATCCTGGACGAAAAGATCGCGGTCATGGATACCGTGGACAGAAATTTCACGCACGAATGGCTGGACAATCTCGCTTCCGTACTCGGCGGAAGGAAGCCGGATTACCTTGTCGTGCAGCATGTGGAGCCGGACCATTCCGCCAACATCGTAAACTTCATGAAGCTGTATCCGGAAGCCGTCCTGGTCTCTTCCGCGAAAGCCTTCACGATGATCGAGAACTTCTACGGCGACGCGTTTGTGGACCGCCGCATTGAAGTGAAGGAAGGCAGTGAGCTTCCGCTCGGCAAGCATGTGCTGCATTTTGTCGGCGCGCCGATGGTGCACTGGCCGGAAGTCCTGATGACCTACGAAAGCACGGAGAAGGTGCTCTTTTCCGCGGATGGCTTCGGCAAGTTCGGCGCCAATGACGTGGAAGAGGAGTGGGACTGCGAAGCCCGCCGCTACTACTTCGGCATCGTCGGCAAGTATGGCGCGCAGGTCCAGGCAGTGCTGAAAAAGGCCGCCGGCCTGGAGATCGAGCATATCTGCCCGCTGCACGGCCCCGTGCTGAACGAAGACCTCGGCCACTACTTAAGCCTCTACGACACCTGGTCGTCCTACCAGGCAGAATCGGAAGGCGTCGTGATCGCCTATACTTCCGTTTACGGCAATACCCGGAAGGCCGTTCAGCTGCTGGAAGAACAGCTGAAAAAGAACGGCTGCCCGAAGGTCGTCGTGCATGACCTTGCCCGGACCGACATCGCGGAAGCGGTGGAAGATGCCTTCCGTTACGGACGGCTGGTGCTCGCGACGACGACCTACAACGCGGACATCTTCCCGTTCATGCGCATCTTCATCGAGCACCTTGTGGAGCGCAACTACCAGAACCGGACCATCGGCCTGATCGAAAACGGTACCTGGGCGCCGCAGGCCGCAAAGACCATGAAGGCGCTGCTCGAAGGCTGCAAGAACATCAAGTTCACCGATACGACCGTCCACATCCGTTCCGCGCTGAACGCGGAGAGCACGGAAGCAGTCAAGGCACTGGCGGAAGAGCTGTCCAAGGATTATCAGCAGCAGCAGGAAGAGACCGCGAACAAGAACGATATGACCGCGCTCTTCAGGATCGGCTACGGCCTCTACGTCGTGACGTCGAACGACGGGCAGCGGGACAACGGCCTGATCGTAAACACGGTCTCGCAGGTCACCGACTCCCCGAACCGTGTGGCGGTCTGCATCAACAAGCAGAACTATTCGCACCACGTCATCAAGCAGACCGGCGTCATGAACGTGAACTGCCTCTCCGTGGAAGCGCCGTTTGAGGTCTTCAAGACCTACGGCTTCCAGAGCGGCCGCTCGGTCGATAAGTTCGCCGGCCAGGAAGTGCTGCGTTCGGACAATGGCCTGGTGTTCCTGCCGAAGTACATCAACGCGTTCATGTCCCTGAAGGTCGAGCAGTACGTGGACCTCGACAGCCACGGCATGTTCATCTGCTCTGTGACCGAAGCCCGCGTGCTTTCCAACTCGGATACCATGACCTACACCTATTACCAGAAGAACGTCAAGCCGAAGCCCCAGACCGAGGGCAAGAAGGGCTACGTCTGCAAGGTCTGCGGCTACATCTACGAAGGCGACGAGCTGCCGGACGACTTTGTCTGCCCGCTCTGCAAGCACGGCCCCGCGGACTTTGAACCGATCGCATAACATCTTCAGGGCGGGGCCGTTTATGGCTCCGCCTTTCCAATGATCAGCTTTTTCAGGAGAGGAATACGATGGCAGAAAAACTGTTTGATCTGACAAAATATGCCGCTTCAGCGCGACATAATGCTGCGGAAGGCATCGTCCTTTTAAAGAACGACCGGAATGCGCTGCCGCTTCCGGCGGGCAGCACCGTCGCCCTGTTTGGACGCAGCCAGTACAACTACTACAAGAGCGGCACCGGCTCCGGCGGCATGGTCAACACCCGCTATGTGACCGGCGTGAAGGAAGCGCTGGAAGCAGACCCCCGCTATACCCTCGAGCCCGGCCTGAAGGCCGTCTACGACGCCTGGATCAAAGAGCATCCTTTTGATCCCGGAAAAGGCTGGGCGAGCGAACCCTGGTGCCAGGAAGAGATGCCGGTCACGCAGGAGATCGCCGAAGCTGCTGCAAAGGCAGCGGATACGGCCATCGTCCTGATCGGCCGTACGGCGGGCGAAGACCAGGACAACAAAGAAGCGGCGGGCAGCTGGCTGCT
>CADBQM010000011.1 GCA_902796795.1 uncultured Eubacteriales bacterium | reverse complement strand
GAGCGCGGAGATCTCGTTATTCATGGCGTCGATCCGGCGCAGCAGCTGATGCGGGTCGGTCTTCGCGCGCTTCGCCGCTTCCTGGAGTTCCTGCTCCATCTTTTCGTAATAAGAAATTACGTTGTCGCCGGTGATCGCTTCGATCCTGCGGACGCCTGCCGCGATGCCGGATTCTGTCAGCAGCTTGAAGCTCATGATATCGGCCGTGTTCTTCACATGCGTGCCGCCGCAGAGCTCGATGCTGAAATCTCCCATGGAGACGACGCGGACGGTATCGCCGTATTTTTCGCCGAACAGCGCCATCGCGCCTTTCTTACGGGCCTCCTCGATCGGGAGTTCCTCCGTCACGACGGGCAGCGACGCGCGGATCTTCTCATTGACGAGCCGTTCCGTTTCTTTCAGTTCTTCCGGCGTCATCGCCTGGAAGTGCGTAAAGTCGAAACGCAGGCGTTCCGCATTGTTCAGGGAACCGGCCTGTTCCACATGCGTCCCGAGCACGTCCCGGAGCGCCTTCTGTAAAAGATGGGTCGCAGAATGGTTCCTGCAGGTCTCCGCCCTTCTTTCCGGATCCACCTTCAGCGTCACGGCTTCTGCCTCCGTGAGGTTGCCGGAGACCATCTGTCCGACGTGTGCGGTCTTCCCGCCCTGCAGTTTGATCGTTTCCGTTACACGGAAGACACCGTTCGGGCTCTCGATCAGGCCGGTATCGCCTTCCTGGCCGCCCATCGTCGCGTAGAACGGGGAGCGGTCGGTGACGAGCGTCCCTTTCTGCCCTTCCTCGATCACTTCCGCGAATGCGCCGTAATCTTCACCGTCTTCGGGATCTTTCTGGACGATCACACGGATCGTACCGGAATCTTCCGTACGGTCATATCCGGTAAACAGGGTCTCCAGCGCGGGATCGATCTCATCGTAGATACTGGCAGCGCGTCCCATATAGTTGGATACGCCGCGGGCGTCGCGCGCCATTTCCTTCTGGCGCTTCATCGCCGCGTCGAAGCCATCACGGTCCATCGTATAGCCCTGTTCTGCAAGGATCTCTTCGGTCAGGTCGGTCGGGAAGCCGTAGGTATCGTAAAGGCGGAAAGCGTCATCCCCGGAAAGGACCGTCTTTCCTTCCGCCTTCAGGTTGGCGATCTCATTATTCAACAGTTCCAGGCCGGTATCGATCGTGCGGCTGAACTTCTTCTCTTCCTCCGTGATCACGGAAAGGATCATCTGGCGCTTTTCTTCCAGTTCCGGATAGCCGTCTTTGCTGGTCTCGATGACGATCTCTGCAAGGGAGGACAGGAAAGTGCCCCGGATGCCGAGCAGGCGTCCGTGCCGCGCAGCGCGCCTGAGCAGCCTTCTGAGCACATAGCCGCGGGAGGCGTTCGAAGGCATGATGCCGTCGGAGATCATAAAGGTGACCGAACGGATGTGGTCGGTGATGATGCGGATGGAGATATCCGCCTTTTCATTGCTCTTGTAGGGAATACCGGCAAGCTCGCCGACGTGCGAGGTCAGCGCTGCCAGCGTATCGATATCAAAGATCGAATCGACGTCCTGTACGACGACGGCGAGACGCTCAAGTCCCATGCCCGTATCGATGTTCTTCTGGGCCAGTTCCGTATAATTGCCCTTGCCGTCGTTGTTGAACTGGGAGAAAACGTCGTTCCAGACTTCGATGTAGCGGTCGCAGTCGCAGCCGACCGTGCAGGTGGGCTTGCCGCAGCCGTATTTTTCACCGCGGTCATAGTAGATCTCGGAACAGGGGCCGCAGGGGCCGGAACCGTGTTCCCAGAAGTTGTCTTCCTTGCCGAAACGGAAGATCCGTTCCGCCGGGATCCCTTCCTGTTTATTCCAGATCTCGAAAGCCTCGTCATCTTCTTCGTAAACGGAAGGATACAGACGGTCGGCGGAAAGCCCCGCGACGTTCGTCAGGAAGTCCCAGGACCAGTGGATCGCTTCTTTTTTAAAGTAATCGCCGAAAGAGAAATTGCCGAGCATCTCAAAGAACGTACCGTGGCGGCCGTCCTTGCCGACGTTGTCGATATCGCCGGTACGGATGCACTTCTGGCAGGTCGTGACGCGGCGGCGCGGCGGGATCTCCTGACCGGTAAAATAAGGCTTTAAGGGTGCCATGCCGGAATTGATGATCAGAAGACTGTTGTCGTTCTTCGGGATCAGGGAAAAGCTGTTCATCCGAAGATGCTCCCGTTCTTCAAAGTAATTCAGGAACATCTCTCTTAAACGGTTTACGCCGTATTTTTCCATTGTGGATCTTATTCTCCTTCGCTCTGGTTTTTCTTTTCTTTCCTCGCATCCATGAAATCACGGGCTTTATGTCCCGTAAAGACACCGAGCACGATCACGCCGCCCATAATGAGGGCGGTAACGATCTGGGTGAAAAATTCATGTAAAATCGCGATCATCTGTATGCTCCTTCCAGGGGATCGATCACGTCTGTGATCAGGGAAACGAAACTGTTTCCATCGCTGAAATACAGGTCTTCAAGGACGGACGTAACGGCAGACATGACCGGCACAAGTTCGCCCTCCGCTGTATTGTAGCCTGTTGTCTCATTAAAAACAAGATGCTCGTTCCCAACTTTTTTCAGATAAAGCATTACATGGCCTTTCATCAGCAGCAGGGCGCCGGGCCTTTCTTCGATGAATCTGAGTTTTTCTTCCGCGCTGAACGTCCGGACGTCCGCCACGCTCCCGCCGAAATGCGCCATCGCAGAAGTGTTCCGCGGAAGCAGGATGCCCATCGTCCGGTAGATGCCGCCGACGGCGGAGGAGCAGTCATAATCGTTGTTTTCATCCCCCCAGCCGTAAGGCCGTCCTTCGAGCGCTAAAGCGGCGTCCATCACCGCGCTGAAGGAGGGCATACAATAGCCGTCGCTGATCCGGTCGGATTTCGTGAGAAAGGACGGTACCGTACGGAATTCCCCGCTAGCTTCATCGCGGACCGGAAAATCCACGACGAACAGGTGCGCGGTCTGATAGGCGTATGGCAGAACGGCGCCGAGGCGCAGCTTCTTTCCGTGGACTTCCACGTCCGGCTTCAGCGCTACGATGAAGCGGTCGGTTTCAAGATAATTTCGGAACTCCTCTTCCGTACAGAAAGCGGCGCAGCTTCCGGGGATCCATCCCGCGTAATTATCCGCCTGTACAAAAAACCAATTGCCGTCCGCGGACGTATGGAGCAGGATGACGCCGGCGCCGAGCGGAAGCATCGTTTCCTGCAGCAGGTCGGGTCCCGCATCGTCTTCCCCCGCAGCCAGCTTCTTCCCCGCCGGGAACGCACGCAGATCCGTGTTTTCCGTCAGGATCGCATAGCGGATGAACGCGGTCCCGTCCGGATCCTCCCGAAGCGTGTCCAGGTCCCGGTTCTTCAAGATCGCTGTCTTTTTCTTTTCCGAAAACGGTTTCCCGCCGTAAAATGCGGCTTCCGGCAGTTCATATTTCTCGATCTGCTGAAGGACTTCCGCGCGTTTCGGCGCCTGATAGGCCAGCAGGTCGTAAAGTCCGGACGCCGTATCCTCCAGCGTCAGCCGGTTGACCTCCGCCGCCGCGGCGTCCGTCTTCTTCCCGAAAAAGCGGATGGTTTCGTCTGCCTCCGGTCCGCTCTCCGGCGGTATTTCGGTACCGCTTTCTTCCGTCCCCGTTTCTTCCGTCGGCGTTTCGGCCGGCGTTTCTTCCTTTTCGGATGCTGTGGTCCCCTCTCCATCCGTGCTCCGGCTCTCCTCGACAGAAAACGTTTCCTGAGAGGACGCTTCCGCTTCCCGTTCCGTGATCCTCGCCGTTCCCGGAACAGGCTCACCGCATGCCGAAACCGCGGCACCGGTGATGATCAGTGCCGCCGTACAGGCTGCAAGACGGAATAACAGTTTCTTTATCATCTTACGCATTCTGCCGCTTCCGGAGCTTCCGGAACCAGTCGGCTGTTTTGTCGGAAAGATACTGCATGAAAAGGATCAGCGGTACAGATACGGCGATACAGGCGAAACCGGCGATCAGGCCGTTCTGGTTCGGCAGCTGGAGTTCAAAGAGCGTTTTCCCGAACAGGACCGCAGCCAGGATGAAGACCAGAACGGAAGCGCCGATCACGACGGCACGGTAAAGGCTGTTCAGCGGATAGAGCCGGATCAGCGTAAAGAAATAAATAAAGGCCGTCACAAAGACTGCAAGCGAACGGCAGGCGGCAGCGTCCCCGATCCCCAGCCTTTCCGAAGTCAGGACCAGGAAGATACAGACGGCCGCGATCATGATGCCGGAAGGCAGCGCAGCCTTCAGCACGTTCCGGATGAAATCTTTTTTGACCCGGACGTAGGACGGTTCCATCTGCAGGAAGAACGTCGGGATGCCGACCGCGCATGCGCTGATCAGCGTCAGCTGGATCGCCAGGAAAGGATAATGGTAACCGAACAGGAGCGTCAGCATCGTCAGGATCAGCGAAAAGAACGTCTTGACCAGGTACATGGATGCGGAACGCCCGATGTTGTTGATCACGCGCCGCCCTTCATTCAGGACGTAAGGCATTGCCGCAAAATCGGAATCCGTCAGGACGACGTCCGCAGTCTTTTTTGCCGCGTCCGCGCCGTTTCCCATCGCGACGGAACAGTCGGCACATTTAAGGGCAAGCACGTCGTTGACGCCGTCGCCGACCATGGCGACGCTGTGCCCCTTCTGCTGCAGTGTCTCGATCAGCAGCCGCTTTTCCTCCGGGCGCACCCGTCCGAAGATCGTATAAGTCTCAGCGGCTGCACGGATCTCATCATCCGAATGAAGCGTCGTGAGGTCGACATACGCGTCGCTGTCCTTCATGTCAAGCTGGCCGGCGATCCGGGAGACACTGAAGGGATCGTCGCCGGAGATCAGCTTCAGCGCGACGCCCTGCTCTTCAAAGAAACGCAGCGTTTCCCTGCAGCTTAAGCGGACTTCGTCCTTCATCCGGATAAAGCCGAGAAGCTGAAGCTTTTCGGGCAGCGACCGGGAAGTGGCTTCTTCCGGACTGTATGCAAGCGCCAGCATGCGGCCGGTCCCGTCGGAAAGCGCGTGTGCTTTTTCCGTAACGGAAGGATCTGCCGGGAAAAGCATCGCAGAAGCGCCCATATACAGGGTCCCGCGTCCCGAAAACACGGTGCCCGAGTATTTCCTCTCGGATGAGAACGGGATCAGATAAACAGCTTTTTCGGCTTTATCCGCCTCACCCTCCGCTCCTGCCTGTTCCCGGACGTAAGCCTGTACGGCATTCATCGTCGCGTTTCCGCCGGAAAAAGCGGACGCGAAAAGCGAAAGTGACTTTTTGAAGCTTTCCGGATCATTCTCAGGATATACGGCGTCCACGATCACCTTGCCTGTCGTCAGGGTCCCGGTCTTATCGAGACAGATGACGTCGACGCGCGCCAGGGATTCGATCGAATACAGCTGCTGTACGAGAGTATTCCTGGACGCCAGGTTGAAAGCGCCGAGCGCAAGGGACATCGAAGAAAGCAGTATCAGGCCTTCGGGGATCATGCCGACGCCGCTCGTCACGACCTGTTCGATCGTGCTCTTGAACGCCGTGTGGTTGATCAGGTACAGCTTGACGAATAAAAGAACGGCCAGCGGTATGATCAGCCAGGCGACGAGATGCAGGATCGTATTCAGGCTTTTTTTCAGTTCAGACTGTTTTTCCCGGTAGGCACGCGCTTTTTCGGAAAGAGATGCGGCATAAGTTTCTTTGCCGACCGTTTCCGCGGAAAGGACCGCTTCCCCGGAGATCACAAAAGAACCGGAAAGCACGCGGTCGCCCGGATGCTTTTCGACAGAATCGGACTCGCCGCTCAGCATCGATTCGTCCGCTTCCAGTTCGCCAGAGATCAGCGTCCCGTCCGCCGGAACCTGGTCGCCCGGACCTATCCGGACTTCATCGCCTGCGCACATTTCTTCCGGATAAGCGCTGAACTCTTCTTCCCCGCGCCGGACCGGAAAAGCGGTCCTCGTTACGAGAGACAGCCGGTCCAGCTGCTTTTTTGTACGGATCTCCTGAAAGATGCCGATCGCCGTATTCAGGACGATCACCATCATGAACAGGCCGTTTTTATAAGAGCCGACGGATACGATCAGCACAAAAAAGGCCAGGTTCAGAAAATTAAAGAATGTAAAGAGATGAGAACAAATGATCTTTTTATAAGAACGGTCCAAATCTCTGCCCTCCGTTTATTTCTGACGGTATCCGTCCAGGAATTCTGCCATATCCTGCATGGCTTCCTTCAGGATCTCCACGCGCGGCAGGTAAACGATACGGAAATGGTCCGGCTTGTCCCAGTTGAAGCCCTTTCCGGGTACCAGCAGTACCTTCTTTTCATGCAGCAGGTCCAGGCAGAACTTCTCGTCATCCGTAATGTGGAAACGCGCGGTATCGATCTTCGGGAAGATATAGAAGGCCGCTTTCGGACGCACGGCGGAAAGGCCCGGGATCTCGTTGACCAGGCGGTCGATACACTCCCGCTGCTCGTAGATCCTGCCGCCCGGCACCAGCAGGGCCTCGGAGGACTGGGTCCCGCCGAGCGCGGTCTGGACGATCATCTGCGCGGGAACGTTCGAGCACAGCCGCATGGAGGACAGCATGTTCAGTCCCTCCAGATAGCCTTTCACATGATCGGTCCTGCCGGAGATCACCATCCAGCCGACGCGGAAACCCGCGATGCGGTGGGATTTGGAAAGGCCGTTCAGGGTCACACAGCAGACGTCCGGCGCGAGCGAAGCAATCGAAACGTGTTTCAGCCCGTCCATGACGAGCCGGTCATAGATCTCGTCCGCGAAGATGATGAGCTCGTGTTCCCGAGCGATCTCAACGATCTCCTTCAGCAGGTCCTCTCCGTAGAGCGCTCCGGTCGGGTTATTGGGGTTGATGATGACGATCCCCTTCGTCCGGTCCGTGATCTTGCTCCGGATATCCGCGACGTCGGGATACCAGTCGGCCTGTTCGTCGCAGAGGTAATGCACGGCTTTGCCGCCTGCCAGCGTGACGCAGGCGGTCCAGAGCGGATAATCCGGCATCGGGATCAGGATCTCGTCGCCATTGTTTAAAAGTCCCTGCATACACATGGCGATCATTTCGGAAACGCCGTTGCCGGTGTAGATCCGGTCGATGTCCAGGTTCGGCAGGCCTTTCAGCTGGTGATACTGCATGATGGCCTTCCGCGCGGAGAAAAGTCCCTTGGAATCGGAATAGCCTTCCGCGTCGGGAAGGTTGATGATCATATCGCGGATGATCTCGACCGGTGCCATCAGGCCGAAGGGCGCGGGATTGCCGATATTCAGCTTCAGGATGCGTGCGCCTTCCTGCTGCATGCGGTTCGCTTCTTCAAGGACCGGTCCGCGGACGTCGTAGCAGACGTCGTCGAGTTTGCTGGATTTATCATACATACGCATACGGAAAGACCTCCGGAACATTTCTGTTCATTATACACTTTGCTTATTTTTCAGTCAACGCGCGAAATAACTGCTGACGATCTCCGAGACGACAGGGCCTGCGTCTCTGGAGCCGGAGCCGCCCTTTTCCAGCATGACGACGATCGCGATCTCCGGATCGTCCGCCGGTGCGTAAGCCGTGAACCAGGCGTGCAGCGCGTCCAGCGTCTCATCATACTGTGCCGAGCCGGATTTTCCGGCGACCGCTGCATAAGGGCTCCCGGCCTGCGGTGCGGTCCCGTACGTCACGACCGCTTTCAGGCACTCATTTAAATAAGCGCAGTCCTTCTTCTCCAGGAAAGTGCCGAAATATGCCGGTTCCGCCTGATAGAGCACCGCTCCCTCCCCGTTTCTGATCTGTTCGACGATGTAGGGCTTCGGCATACGTCCGCCGTTCGCGACCATGGCGGTGATCAGCAGGTTCTGCAGCGGCGTCTCCATTGTCTTTCCCTGGCCGAACGCGGTCTGCATCAGTTCAAAATCATCGCTGTCCTTCGTCAGGGCAAAACGACTGACACGGGACGGCAGGTCGGTGAACAGTGTCTTTCCGAAGCCGAGCGACGATGCCAGCTCCGCGTAACTGCCCTTATCCAGGGAGAGGCCCATATCAATAAACGCCGCGTTGCAGGAATATGCCATTGCGTGCTCGATATCCACAGTCCCGTGTCCTCTGCCGTCCCCGCAGCGGACCGTGACGCCGTCCAGCTCATAAGAGCCCTTACACTCATAGGTATAATACGGATAGGTGCGCGGATGTTCTTTCATATAGGCGATCGCGGTAACGATCTTAAAGGTGGATCCCGGGGAATACAGGCCCTGGAGCGTCCGGTTCAGGAGCGCGCCGCTCTTGTTTTCCGGATCCGTCAGTACCGCCCAGTCTTCCTCGATGGTATTTGCGTTGAAGGTCGGCCGGGATACCATCGCGCGGATCGCGCCGGTCTTCACGTCCATGACGAGCACCGACCCGTTCCTGTCGCCGAGCGCGTTATAACAGCTGTACTGCAGCGCGGAGTCGATCGTCGTTACAAGCGTATCGCCGGGGCTCCGTATGCCGAGAAGATCGTTCTTCAGCAGGGTGCCGAGCCTTAAATCGGCGGACATGAGGCGGCTGTTGAAGCGCTGTTCCAGCCCGGTCCTGCCCATACGCTCGTATCCGGTCACGGAGGAAAAAAGTTCATCGTACGGATAGACGCGCCGTTCATTCCCGTCCTCTCCTGTACGGTTCACTGCGATCACGGCCCCATCCGACGTTTCGATCGGTCCGCGTACGACCTTTGCGGCGGCGCTGTCATAGCGGTTATTGTATGGGCTCTGGGTCACTTCGGTGCGTTTGAAGATCTCAAAATAAACGAGATAAAGAAACATCAGTCCCATGACGACGCTCAGGATGATCCCGCCGACAAGGACCGCGCGGTTCCCGGCAGTTTTCTTCGTCCGCGTCCCGCCCTGTACTTCGGGGTCTGTCTCTTCGGGATCCGGTGCCGTTTCTTCCGGGATGAGCGGTGTAGCGTCCATCCGGGCTTCCGCTTCGGAAGTGATATAACGCTTGATAAACATTTCCTGCATCAGGGAAAACAGGATAAAAGAAGCAGCAAGCGAACTGCCGCCGTAACTGACAAAAGGCAGCGTCACACCGGTCGCCGGGATAAACTTGATATTTCCGCCGATGGACAGGATGCACTGGGCCCCGTAAATGACGGCAAGACCGACGGAAAGCACCCGATAGAAAGGCAGACGCATCCGGGAAGAAAGCTGGATGAACTTCAGGAAGCAGCTCAGGCACAGCAGGATCAGGGACAGCGCGACGAAGCCGCCCATCTCCTCCGCGATCGCAGAGAAGATAAAGTCCTTTTCCACAACGGGGATATATTTCGGGCCGCCCTGGTAGATCCCGGTGCCGAGAAAACCGCCGTTCGCGATCCCGAGCAGCGAGTTCCCGACCTGGTTGCCCTTCCCGTAGAAAAGCGGCCAGGGATCCCGGAAGATCTCAAAGCGGATACGCACATGGGAAAACATGAAAAAGGCAGCCGCCGCAGCCGCCGCGCCGATCGCAAGTCCGGAAAACAGATAACGTTTCTTTTCCGTCGCCGCGTAGACCATAAAAAGATACGCCGCCGCATAGATCACGGCGCCGCCGAGGTCCGTCGAAGCCACGAGGATCAGCACGTGCAGCAGCGCGGCAAGTCCGCTCAGCAGCACCATCTTCAGCGAATGGTCCTTCCGGAACAGGACCGCGATCAGCAGGACAAAGCTGATCTTTACGAATTCAGAAGGCTGGAAGGCAAAGAAGCCGAGATCGATCGACAGGTTCGCGCCGTAGGTCTTCGGCGAAAGGATCAGTACGACGACGAGCAGCACGATGCCTATTCCGCCGGCGGTATAGGCGAAGACTTCCGCCGTACGCATCTTTCTGAAAAGCTTCGGAACGACCAGCGTCAGGAGTCCTGCGGCCGCCGTCATCATGAACTGACGCAGCGCCTTATCAAAATTCAGACGCGTCAGCATGATGAAACCGATCGCGAGGAACATCAGGAGATGCGAAAGGATCACGCGGGAACTGTTCTTGTATGCCGTCCGGAAGACGACAGCGTACAGGATCATGAACGTCAGTTCCGCAAGATAAAGAAGCAGGATCTCCAGCGTCGTCTCATGCAGCAGGATCACGCTGAAGCCGACCGTATAGAAAAGAAAGATCAGGATCAGCTGGCGCACAAAGGCCGCACGAAGACGGCCGGGATCCTCCACCCGGAGGATCCCGAACGATCCGATCATATAAAAGCCCATGATCAGGACAAGCGCATACTTGCCGATCAGCGCAGCGGCACTGACCATGATTATTCCACTCCTCTTCTGAAATGTCCACGCGTATGGCGATAGTCTTCTTTCGCTGCGGGCAGTCCGGAAACAAAGACGTCCGAAAAAGCCTTCAGCCGCGCTGCGGTCTCCTCTTCCGTTTCCGTCGTAAATATGAGCCGTAGCGCCGACGGGCAGAGCCGGCCGATCTGTTCCTTTTCCTGCAGCAGCGAAAGCGGCTCCGCATTCAGGATCAGATTATAGCAGTAGCGGCATTCACTGATGACCGGCATCCGGAACTGTTTCCTGTCCGTCATCATGACTTCACCGGGGGTATGGTCACAGGCAGAGAGCGTCTTTTTGATACAGTTTGCCGAGATCATCAGCGGCAGTCTCCCGTAGACCATCAGTTCCTGTCCGAATAAGCCGGCAGCCTCCGCTTCGTAGGCATTCAGCTCCGCCGGTACGGTGATCTTCTGAAAGCCGCAGTCCATAAAGACGGAACCGGAAACATGATTAAAGGTATAGAGACGGTGGTCCGCGGTCATGGGAAACGCCGAACCGATCCTTTTCAGGAAGCCGGCCTCCTCCATGTTCCGTACCAGCAGTCCGTCGAAGCCGGCCTGAAAAAGCATTTCTTTCCGGTCGTCAAAATAGGCCAGCGCTTTATCGCGGAAGATCTCCGGGAGGGCAAGAAAGGCCTTTTTGCCGCACTCATGGATATCCCGGACGATCCCTTCCCAGTCTTCTGCTTCAGCAAGCGTGCTTTCGATGATGATCCGTGAGACGGTTTCTGTCTGAAGCGCGGCCTTCAGCTGTCCGGCCGTCCTGACGAGCGCCGTGACCGCAGGCACCGTGCTTTCCGTTTCGTCCGGAGCTATCTCCCCTGACGCGGCGCCGGATAACGGGACATCCGGCTCAGGTTCGGGAAGGTCCCTCTCATAATGGCGGCAGATGTTTTCGCGAAGCAGTTCCGCAGCAGCCCTCCTTGTCTCGTTCAGCACAGCAATGGGCAGGAAGATGTCTTCGTCCGCTTCGATCTGCACCTGATCCGCATAGAAAGGCGTCGTGCCGAGTTTGCCGAGCTGCTTTTTAAGCGTCTCTTTAGGAAGCGCAGCGTTTCTGGAAGGCTCTACCGCCTGAGATGAAGTGATCTCGGCGCTGAAGCTGATACCGTCGGTGTCACAGGAAAGACGAAGCAGGAGCGGTTCCCCCTTGCTGGCGCGGCAGTATACCCTGACCGGAATATGGCATTCATTGTTGATATAGCGCTCGCGGAGCGTCCGGAGGAACTCCTGGTCCTCCGTCTCCTGTTCCGCGGAAAGACTGATCATCTCTTTCCCGTTCTGACGGTGATAATATCCTTCCGAATAACCCCGTCGCCGGAACAGGGAGAGCAGCTTTACTTCATCCTGACGGTCCACCCGGTAAGCTTCTCTGCCTTTTTCCAGGAACAGGTCGATATATTTCCGGTAGATCGAAGTGACGCCGGCCGCATATTCCGCGCTCTTCATCCGCCCTTCGATCTTGAAGGAGGCGATCCCGGCTTCGATGAGTTCCGGCAGCAGACGCAGCGTATTCAGGTCTTTCAGGCTCAGGAGGGACTTCTCCCCGCTTTCCCGCCCCCGGACTTCGGCACTGTAAAGAAGCCGGCACGGCTGTGCACAGCGGCCGCGGTTGCCGGAGCGCCCGCCATAGAGCGAGCTCATCAGGCACTGGCCGGAATAGGAATAACAAAGCGCACCGTGGATGAAGCATTCCAGCTCCGTCCCGTGCTCCAGGCTCATTATCTTTAGTTCCCGCAGCGAGAGTTCCCGTGCAGGAACGAAGCGTTTGATCGGGACCGCGGTTTTTAAAAGATCTGCGGCATCCTGGGAACAGACGGAGACCTGGGTGCTCGCATGGATCGGGAGTCCGGGGAAGCGAAGCGATATCCACCGCATCAGGCCGGCGTCCTGCACGATCACGGCGTCAAGCCCTGCCTTGTACAACGGCGCAATAAGCTCATAAAGCTGATCGTTCAGCTCTTTCTCCTTCATCAGCGTATTCAGCGTCAGATAGAGCTTTTTCCCGCGTTCATGTGCGTAACGGATCGCCCGGATATATTCCTCCTGCCCCGTATTTGCAGCATAAGCGCGGGCGCTGAACATATTCAGTCCCATATAGACTGCGTCAGCGCCCGCGGCATAACAGGCTTTCATGATCTCCGGAGATCCTGCCGGTGCGAGGAGCTCCGGACGAAAATCGTTTTTCATGATCTCTGTATTTTCAGATGACTGTAGGCACGGTCGGTCGCGATCCTGCCCTTCGGCGTACGTGCGATAAAACCGTTCTGGATCAGGTACGGCTCGTAAACGTCCTCCAGGGTCCCCGCGTCTTCGGAAAGCGCCGCGGAAAGCGTATCGAGACCGACCGGGCCGCCGTTGAATTTCTCAATGATCGTATAAAGGATCCGCCGGTCGCCGTTATCCAGGCCGAGTTTGTCGACCTCCAGGATATCCAGCGCCTGGTCGGTGATCTCCCGGGTAACGGAACCGTTCCCGCGGACTTCGGCAAAATCACGTACCCTCTTTAACAGGCGGTTGACGAGCCGCGGCGTGCCGCGGCTTCTGCGCGCGAGCTCCACTGCAGCGTCCGGATCGATCCGGATATGCAGGACGTCCGCGGAACGTTCGGCGATCTTCGTCAGCTCATCGACCGTATAGAACTCCATCCGGTGCAGGATGCCGAAGCGGTCGCGCAGCGGCGCTGTGAGCAGTCCGGCACGGGTCGTTGCGCCGACCAGCGTAAAATGCGGCAGCTCCAGGCGTATGCTCCGCGCGGTCGGTCCCTTCCCGATCATGATATCGATCGCAAAGTCCTCCATCGCGGGATAAAGTACCTCTTCCACCTGCCGGTTCAGCCGGTGGATCTCGTCGATAAACAGCACGTCGTTTTCCTGAAGGCCGTTCAGGATGGCCGCGAGCTCGCCGGGCTTCTCGATGGCCGGTCCGCTCGTGATCTTCATGTGGGTCCCCATCTCGTTCGCGATGATGCCTGCCAGCGTCGTTTTGCCAAGGCCGGGCGGGCCGTAAAGCAGCACGTGATCCAGTGCTTCGCCGCGCATGACCGCCGCGTCGATATAGATCTTCAGGGTATCCTTCAGTTTTTCCTGGCCGATATACTCGTCAAGCTTCAGCGGACGAAGGCTCGTTTCAAGCCTCAGGTCCTCGGCTGTTTCTTCGGTCGTGATGATGCGGCGGTTCATAATCTCTTCAGGGCCTCCTTCAGGATCGCTTCGGTATCCATACCGGCCGAGTCAAAGGCCGAGACCGCTTTGATCGCTTCCGCGCTGCCGTAACCGAGCGTCGTCAGTGCCAGCACTGCTTCGTTCTTTGCTTCACTTTCTTCCGTGTAGAAGGAATTCGCCGCGGAAGGAACGCCGTCCTGACCGTCGCTTAACGCGTCCGCAAGGTCGGTCTTGTCTTTCAGCTCCATGACGATCCGCTGCGCGGTCTTTGCGCCGACGCCCGGCGCGGACTGGATCTTTTTCACGTCCCCCGCAAGGATCAGCAGCCGGAGCTCTGAAGGTGAAAACGCGGAGAGGATCTGAAGCGCGCCTTTCGGTCCGACGCCGTTGACCGTGATCAGCTGCGTAAACATGGAAAGCTCGTCGCGGGACAGGAAGCCGTACAGGCTGATATCGTCTTCCTTGACGCTCATATAGGTGTACATCGTAATGTCCGTGCCGGCGGCGGGAAGCCGCGAAAGTACGTCCGACGAGGTATAGACAAGAAGCCCGAACGAACCCGTATCGATCTCAACAGCGTTATCATGGATCAGGCCGACGTCGCCTCTCACAAATGAAATCATGGACCCTCCTTACGGTGCACACCTGAACGCGTGTTCTTGTGTGATGATTGTACCCGATTCTGTCATTAAAATCAAGAAGACGCCGCTTCAGAGCACGGCTGCCTCCGCCGGCAGTACGATGTCGTTCAGCGTCTTTGAAGCCGCTTCCTCCGCTTCCTTCAGGATCGCCGCGTCGTTATAGATGTCCGCGAGACGGAAACTGACTTCGCCGGACTGACGGATACCGAACAGGTCGCCCGGTCCGCGCAGCTTCAGGTCTTCGGAAGCGATGTGGAAGCCGTCGTTCGATTCCTTCAGGACCGCGAGGCGCTTCTGGCTCTCTTCGCTCATCGTCGAATCGACGAAGATGCAGTAAGACTGTGCGTCTCCCCTGCCGACGCGTCCCCTGAGCTGGTGCAGCTGGGCCAGGCCGAAACGTTCCGCATTCTCGATCATCATCACGGTCGCGTTGCGGACGTCGATCCCGACTTCAATGACGGTCGTCGACACCAGGACCTGGATCTCGTTCCTGGAAAACGCGGCCATCACGGCTTCCTTCTCGTCGTTTTTCATCGGTCCCGTCAGCGCTTCCACACGGATGTCCTTTGCGAGCGCCGCCCGCAGGATCCTGACGTAATCCTGGACGTTCTCGCCGGAGGAAAGCTCGCTCTCCTCCACGAGCGGACAGATGACGTATGCCTGGTGTCCTTCCCGGACCTGCTTTTCAATAAAGCGGTAAGCCTTCGGCCGGTATTCGACGTCTACTACGGCGTTTTTGATGGGCAGGCGGTTTTTCGGCAGCTCATCCATGACGGAGATATCCATATCCCCGTACAGGATCATGGCGAGCGTCCGGGGGATCGGCGTCGCGCTCATGACGAGCACATGCGGGGATCCGCCTTTCTCGCCGAGCGTCTTCCGCTGGCTGACGCCGAAGCGGTGCTGTTCATCGGTGATCACGAGTGCGGGAGCATCATAATGCACCGCGTCCTGGATCAGGGCGTGCGTGCCGACGATGATATCCGCGCGGTGGGAAGCGATGGTCTCATAGACCTTTTTCTTTTCCGCCGCCCCCATACTGCCGGTCAGCAGTACCGTGGAAAGGGACAGGCCGTATTCTTCGGTCATGCGGCAGAAGTTCTCATAATGCTGTTTTGCCAGCACTTCCGTCGGTGCCATGAGGACGCTCTGGTAGCCGGACAGCGCCGTCATATACATGGCAAGAAACGCGACGATCGTCTTCCCGGAGCCGACGTCGCCCTGGATCAGGCGGTTCATGACCCGGTCGCCCAGGAGATCGTCCGTGACTTCTTTCAGGGTCCGCTGCTGCGCGCCGGTCAGTTCATAAGGCAGAAGCCCGATCAGGCGGTCCACTTCCGGGTCTTTCCGGATCTTGAACGTGTTCGGTTCCTGCTCGACCCGTTCTTTCAAACGCCGCACATTGATGATAAAACGGTAGAATTCCTCGAATACAAGGCGTCGCCGCGCAGGGATCAGCGCCGCTTCACCTTCCGGAAAATGGATCTCGCGGAGCGCGTCCTGAAGCGGAATCAGTCCGTAATCCTGCCGCAGCTTATCTTCGAGCGTCTCCTCCGGCATCCAGCCGGATTCCAGTGCTCTTTTTATGGCATCCTGCAGTGTTTTTCTGCTGAGTCCTTTGACCAGGGAATAGACGGGCTGGAGCGTTCTTGAAAGCGCGGTATAGTCGTCCGGTTTATAGAGCTTCGGCTGCTCCATGCGCCGGTACGGACCGTTCCCCTTCATGTTGCCGTAAAAGACGTACTGGGCGCCCGCGTGCAGCGACTTCGAAAGATACGGCATGTTGAACCAGCTGACGGAAAGTGACGTGCCTTCTTCATCCCTGAGGACGGCGTTCACGATGTTCAGTTTTTTCACATAGCGCACCGTCGGGGAACCGGTGAGTATTCCCCGGACCGCGGCCCGGTCACGGAACAGCGCCTTCCTTACCGGTACCGGGGCTTCCATCGTTTCATAAGTCCTGGGATAATAAAAGAGCAGGTCGCGAAGCGTAAAAATGCCGAGCCTGTGGAACAGGCCCGCTGTTTTATCACCGATGCCGCGGAGCTCGCGGATGCTGCTGTCTCCGTTCAAACAATCCTCCAGAGAAACGATTTTAGAAAACGGACCCGGGATATGATCGCCCGGGTCCTGTAAATACCTTCCGTTTTGCTTTACTCAACGGAAATAATGTAATAATAGACCGGCTGTCCGCCGTAATTGACTTCGATCTCCGCATCCGGCGCGATCTGCTGAAGTTCGGCGGAAAGCGCCTCCGCTTCCTCTTCACCGACGTCATGGCCATAATAGATGCTGACGATCGCGGTATCTTCGTCTACAGCCTTTCCGACCGCCTCCTTGACCGCCGTCATCAGATTTTCCGCGCCGGAATAGATACTGCCGTCGCCGAGCACCATGTAATCGCCCTTGTGGATCTCGACACCGTCGATATTGGTGTCGCGGATCGCATAAGTCGCTTCCAGCGTCTTGACGGAAGCCATGCCGTCCTTCATGCTCTCCCGGTTCTCCTCGACGGATGCCTCCGGGATATAATTGATCATGCAGGACAGGCCCTGACAGACCGATTTCGAGGGAACGACGATCAGTTCCTTGTCCTTGCAGAGACGCGCGGCCTGCTCGGAAGCCAGGATGATGTTCTTATTGTTCGGCAGGACGAAGATGTGCTTTGCATGCACCTTACTGACAGCGCTGAGGATATCGTCCGTGCTGGGGTTCATCGTCTGGCCGCCTTCGATCACGTAATCGACGCCGAGATCCTGGAAGATCTGCTTCAGCCCGTCACCGGACGCGACCGCTACGAAACCGACTTCCTTTTCGGGAAGCAATTCGACTTTCCGTGCTTCGTCGGCTTTCTTCTGTTCCGCGGCGAGCTTCTCGGCGTCCTTGAACAGCCGTTCCTGATGCTCCTCACGCATGTTGTCGATCTTGATCCTGGACAGCTGGCCGTAGGTCAGCGCACGCTGCAGCGCGTTGCCCGGCTCATTCGTATGCACATGGATCTTGACGATTTCATCGTCCGCGACGCAGACGATCGAATCACCGATGCTGCTCAGGTACTCCTTAAAAGCATATTCATCTTCCTCAGTGAATTCCTTCTCCAGGCGGATGATGAATTCCGTGCAGTATCCGAAATGAATATCAGAGGTCTCGAGATTCGAAACGTCGACCTTGATGTTTTCCGTCGCGGGCTTTTCAAATTCGGGTACCCGAAGGTCGATCGCTTTGCCCATGAACGCATCATAGGCGCCGTGCAGTGCGACCATGAGGCCCTGACCGCCGGAATCGACGACACCTGCCTGCTTCAGCACCGGAAGGAGCTCCGGCGTCTTCTTAAGCATCCGGTCACCTTCTTCGATGCTTTCCCGGAGGAAGCGTTCCAGGTCGTTCACATCCTTCAGTTCCTGCGCCTTATCAGAGACAGCGCGGGCGACAGTCAGGATGGTCCCCTCCTTCGGCTTCATGACGGCTTTATAAGCACTCTCTACCGCTTTCTCAAAAGCAAGTGCAAGCGAATGCTCATCCAGCGCTTCCTGTTCCTGGGCGACCTTGACAAAGCCGCGCAGCAGCTGGGAGAGAATAACGCCGGAATTGCCGCGTGCGCCGCGGAGCGCACCGGAAGAGATCGCTTTCGCGATCGGCATCATCTTTTCCTCTGCCGCAGATACTTCACGGACGGCAGACATGATGGTCATCGTCATATTGGTGCCGGTATCACCGTCCGGCACCGGAAAAACGTTCAGTTCGTTGATCCATTCCTTCTTCGCGTCCAGTGCCTGTGCAGCGGAAAGGAACATCTTTTTTAACAGTATTGCGTCGATCACTTTGTGTATCCTCCCGTCAGTCGATAAAACGAACGCCCTCTACGAAGACGTTGATCCTGCCGACTTCCATCCCCGTGAACTGTTCTACCTGATAGCTGATGTTCTCGGTAAGATTCTCGGCAACGGCCTGGATACTGACGCCATATGCTACGATAATATGAAAATCAATGTTGATCTTTCCGTCCTTTACCGTTACGGATACACCGCGGTCCAGCTTGTCGTTCTTCAGGACTCTCGCGTAACCGTCCTTTCGGCTGACGGTCCCCATACCGACGATCCCGAAGCAGGATTTTGCTTCCTGGCCGACGTACTGGGCGATCACCTTCGGCGAGACTCTGATGTCGACCTTCCCGTTATTTGTCTCACTCATGTTCCGCTCCTTTCGAAAGGAAACCTTCTTTATATTTCAAACAAGCAGTTTAACATGAACTCCGTCAAATGTCAAAGTTTGCGGATAAACACGCTCATCTCGTTCTCGCCGCGGTTGCACCAGCAGTAATACGGGATGAAATGAAGCGTGACTTCTTCAAAGGTCTCCGGATCCTCCGAGATCTCCGTATAAAGGACATCCTGTGAAGGCCCGTTCAGCCGAAGACCCGGCAGTTTCAGTCCGACGACTTTCCTTCCGCCGATATCGCGTTCTTCCGTTTCGACCGCACTGCTCCCGGTATCATGCGCGACGGCGAGCCGCATCAGTTCCTTCCCGTTGTCATGTTCTTCGAGGCAGTAGACCGTAGGTCCGAGGACGAGCGCGGCCCTGCCGATGTCGTCGCGTACCCGGACGTCTGCCCGCATCAGCTTCGCGTGCATCGTGACCGCAGCCTTGATTTCATCCTCCGGCTTCCAGTCCTTGCTGATATAGAAATAGCCGTCCCGGAAAGTGACTTCTTCATCCTTTACACCGTCAAAGCACATATCGTCGCACCATTCGGGCCGGCGGACGGCAAGCCTGAATCCGGCCGGTGCATGATCGATGCGGTAGTTCAGCTTCAGGCAGAAGGGATCAGAAAGGTCCGTAACGACCGATACGTTTGCATTCCCTTCCTTCATTTTCTTCTCATAATCCGCGCCGATATAAAGATGCTGGAACAGCGTATCTTCATTTTCCGTATAAGCATAAGTGCCGATAGAGCTTAAGAGCCGCGCGATGTTCGGCGGACAGCAGGCACAGCCGAACCATTTCTGGCGGACGGTCTTGATGTGGCGTTTCCTTTCGTCGCGGATGTCCGCTTCCGGGAACACCTCCAGCGGATTGACGTAGAAAAAGCTTTTTCCGTCCAGCGCCATGCCGGAGAGCACCGTATTATAAAGTGCGCGTTCCATCACGTCCGCATAGCAGGCCACGGGCTCCATCTGCAGCATGCGCCGCATGAAGAAAATAAGGCCGATCGACGCACAGGATTCCGCATAATTCGTATCGTTCGGCAGATCGAACGGGAAGGAAAACGCTTCACCGATATGTGTCGCGCCGATACCGCCCGTGATATACATCTTCTCCCGGGAAATGCTGCGGAAAAGCTTCCGTGCCGCCGCCTTCAGTTCCTCATCCCCGGTGATCCTGGCGATATCCGCGATGCCGGAATAAAGATATACCGCACGTACCGCATGGCCGACAGCCTCATCCTGGGACCGGACCGGCAGATGCGCCTGATAATACTCGTCGGAATCCTTCTGCGTCTGCCCGTTCCTGAGTCTGTGCCCTTCCAGATGGAAGTACTTCGGATCCTGGCCGCGTTCGTTGATGAAATACTCGGAAAGTGCGAGATACTGCGGGTCCTTTGTTGTTTCATAGAGCCGGACAAGCGCCATTTCGGCGATCTCATGGCCGGGATAGCCGTGCTTCTTCCCCTCTTCTTTGCCGATATGCGCGGCGATGTATTCCGCAAAGCGGCGGGCGACGTTCAGAAGTTCATCCTTGCCGGTCGCTTCAAAGTAAGCGACAGCCGCTTCCGTCAGATGGCCGAAGCAGTACAGTTCATGGTTGTCCCTGAGATTCGAAAAAGATGCGTCCCTGCCGTTCAGGATATAATAAGTATCCAGGTAGCCGTCCGGTGTCTGCGCGAGCGCGATCGTATGGATGGCTTCGTCGGCGACCGCTTCCAGTTCGGCATCCGGATGCTGCGTCAGCGAATAGGCAACGGCTTCGACCCATTTATAGAAGTCCGAATCCTGAAACAGGAAGCCGTAGAAATGATCCGGATCGATGTGGTCATCATCCTCCGGCAGCACCTCAAAGCCAGGGTCCTCGAAGACCGGTGCCTTCGCGTCAGGATGTTCGGCAAGATAGCGGTTCAGCCTTCCCGCCGCCTTGAAATTATGCATCGCAAAGCTTTTTGCCGCACCCGGTACGCGGTCGTTCAGTGCCTCCCACTGATAAGGGATCACTTCCGTGCGCACCAGTTCGGATTCCGTTTTCCAGAAAGGATCCGTGATGCGGATGTTTTTCAGATCAACAGGTTTGTTTTCAAAGCTGGACATCTTTGTCTCCCTTCGTATTATTTAGACCTGCGCCGTCGTAAAATAAGCCCGGACGCCGTGTGCAGGAACCACGACGGTGAGTACACCGTCTTTAAACTGAGCTTCCGTATGCTCAAAGATCTCGGTCAGCAGCGCGTTTTCGGGCAGCGCCTCCTCAAGATCAGAAAGTTTCAGGCTCAGTGTTTTTTCTTCATCTTCCAGGTTGAACAGCGCGATCCGGACGTTGCCGGAAGCATCGGTATTCTTCCAGGCAGCCGCGGAAGCATCCCGGTAGATCTCGCGCCCGCTGCTTCCGTCCTGCAGACAGGAAAGCAGCGCCCGGTTCGTGAGCAGCAGCATCGTCTCCGCGTCAAGCTTCGTCAGCTCCGCGCCGATCATCAGCGGCGAACGGAAGAAACAGAACAGCGTCATCATCGTCTTTGCTTCGTTCAGGCTGAAGCGCGTGCGCCGCTCTTCGCCGAAGCCCTTGCCGACCATCCCCAGCGGCAGCATGTCGCAATCCGGGAAGCAGCCCTCCTTCACGTGATCCTGCCAGAGCTCGCAACGTTCGAACATACGCTTCAGCGCATCCCAGTCGTCCCAGAAATCTCCGGTCATCCGCCACATATTGGCGTTTTTCTCGTAAAGGAATGCTTTGCCGATCTCTGCCGGTCCCGGAGAAAGGGAAAGGACGATCGGACGTCCGCATTTTTCAATTGCCTCATGAAGCATGCGGATCTCGTGCCATCCGCTGAAATACTCATTACGGTATAGTCCGTTCACGGCGATATCGTCGCATTTGATAAAATCCACGCCCCATGCTGCATAAAGGGAAAGCAGACTGTCATAGTAGCACTGTCCCGCCGCATTGTCCCTGACGCCGTACATATACGGATTCCAGGGACAGATCGATCCGGGATCCGCAGCAAGATCCGCCGTATACTTACCGCCGTAAAGCGGCAGTCTGTCGTGCGCCGCCTTTCTGGGGATCCCGCGCATGATATGGATGCCGAACTTCAGCCCCAGAGCGTGGATCTTCTCGGCGATCTTCGTAAAACCGCTTCCATCCGCGGAAGAAGGGAACCGTACGGGATCCGGCGTCAACCGCGAAAAAGCGTCCATGGAAAGCGTATCAAAAGGAAGGTACTGATAATGCTCCCGGTCCCGGCCCGCGCCTTCCGCGTACCAGGAGATGTCGCAGACGATATATTCATAGCCGTAGGGCTTCAGCTGTTCGGCCATCACACAGGCGTTCTTTAAAAGGTCCTCTTCCGTCGCCGTGGTGTCATAATAGTCATAGCTGTTCCACCCCATCGGCGGCGTCTTGGCAAAATTATTTTTGTCCATTTTTATAAGCTTTCCTTTCATTAGGATCGGTTCAAGAATAGCAAAGGGAAATTCCCTTGTCAATCTGAAGAAAAAAGAGCTTGCAATTTCATTTTCTTTTTGATATTATATCGCTGTTGCAATTCTCAAGGTACGAAATTTCGTTCCGGATGGAAATGGAGGTGCAAGGAAATGGCAAAATGTGCGATCTGCGAAAAAGGTGCTCACTTCGGAATCAAAGTCAGCCATTCTCACAGAAGAAGCAACAGAATGTGGAAGTCCAATGTCCGTTCCGTCCGTGTCAAGACGGTCGGCGGCGGTGCGAAAAGGATCTATGTCTGTACTTCCTGTCTGCGTTCCGGTCTTGTAGAAAGAGCTTAAGGCTTCAGCCTTTGAAATCCGATATGTTAAAAAACTCCGGTCTTTGCCGGGGTTTTTTTATATGCTGCTCCTCCTTGACAAGGCCGGGACCGTTGTTTATTGTAAGATCATCAGATCTTTCATCAGGAGGTTTTTATGAAGATTACTGATCTTAAGCTTTACCGTGTTCCGCCCCGCTGGCAGTTTCTGAAGGTCGAGACGGATGAAGGTATCTATGGCTGGGGCGAACCGGTCACGGAAGGCCGTGTGGATACCGTCGCCGCAGCCATCGGTGAATCTAAAGACTATCTGATCGGCCAGGACCCGTTCCGCATCGAAGATCACTGGCAGGTCATGTACCGCAGCTTTTTCTACCGCGGCGGTCCGGAATACATGAGCGCGATCTCCGGCGTCGACCAGGCGCTCTGGGACATCAAGGGAAAGGCTCTCGGCGTCCCGGTATATGAACTGCTCGGCGGTGCTGTGCGGGACCGCCTGCAGGTCTACCGCTGGATCGGCGGCGACCGTCCGGCCGACGTGAAAAAGCAGGCAAGAGAAGCTTACGATCAGGGCTACCGCGCGCTGAAGATGAATGCGACCGAGGAACTGCATTATATCGACAGCTATAAGAAGGTCGACGCGGTGGCGGAGCGTGTCGCGGCGATCCGCGAGGAGCTCGGCTATGATATGGACATCGCCGTTGATTTCCACGGCCGCGTCCATAAACCGATGGCTAAGGTCCTTGCAAAGGCGCTCTCTCCTTACCATCTGATGTTCATCGAAGAGCCGGTGCTGCCGCAGAACAACGAGGCGCTCCGCGATATCGCCGGTGTGACCGATACGCCGATCGCGACCGGCGAGCGGATGTTCAGCCGCTGGGACTATAAGAAGCTGTTTGAGGAAGGCTACGCTGATATCATCCAGCCGGACCTTTCCCACGCCGGCGGCATCAGCGAATGCAAAAAGATCGCCGCCATGGCGGAAGCCTATGACTTTGCGGTCGCGCCGCACTGCCCGCTCGGCCCGGTCGCGCTGGCATCCTGCATCGCGCTGGACAGCTGTACGCCGAACGTTTTCATCCAGGAACAGAGCCTGGGGATCCACTATAACAAAGGCAGCGAACTGATGGATTATCTTCAGGACGCCTCCGTCTTCAATTACGAAAACGGGTACGTGCGCCTGAATCCGCGTCCCGGCCTCGGCATCGAGCTGAATGAGGACTATGTGAAAGAAATGTCCGCAAAATGGCAGGACTGGAAGAATCCGAAGTGGCGCAACCACGACGGCACCGTCGCGGAATGGTAAGGCAGCATGCATTATACTTTTGTGACAGACGCAGGAACGACGAAGCTCAGGATCACGCTGCTCGATGAAAGCGGGAGGGTGATCGGAAAGGTCAGTTCCGACGACGGCGTCAAGCATACGGCGGAAGACGGTGACAATCACCGTCTTCTTGCCGCGCTGAAAAAAGGCTATGGCCGGCTGATCTCTGATGCCGGCATACGGGACACGGACACGCTCTCCTGCATCGCCTACGGCATGATCACGAGCAATACCGGCCTGTATGAAGTGCCGCACCTTACGCTCCCCGCATCGGAGAAAGAACTCCGTTCCGGCATCCGCCGGGTGGATTTTCCTGACCTGCTGCCCTGCCCGGTCTCCTTCATCCCCGGGCTCCGTACGGAAACAGGGATCGACGGTTTCTATCCCGATATGATGCGCGGCGAAGAGACGGAGATCATCGGCCTGCACACCCTGCTGAAACCGGACGGCGACCGTCTGTACGTCCTGCCCGGCAGCCACAACAAGCTGATCCACGTGACCCGGGACGGTTTTATCACATCGTTTAAAACGACGGTCTCCGGAGAACTGCTGGAAGCCATGACAAAACACAGCATCCTGGCCGACAGTGTGGAACGGTCTTTTCTTGTGTCCGAAGAATATGACGCGGCTGAAATGCTGAAAGGCGCCGCGGCTGCCTCAGATGAAGGCTTTACGCACGCCGCGTTCTCGGTCCGGACGCGGCGGGTGCTGGAACACGGTACCGCTGTCGAAGCCAGGAACTTCCTGCTTGGTACCGTACTCGCAGGCGACCTTGCCGCCCTGCGTACGTTTTCGCCCGATAAAGACCGCTTCCGCGTCGTTATTGCCGGGAGATCCGTCATGGTCAGCGCGCTGAACGACCTGTTCACATCGGACGGTTACCGGGTCTCTTCCGTCCCGGAAGAAGTCAGCGCGGAAATGGGACTTCGCGGCGCGCTGCGTATCTTTTACGGCGCTTGACAAATCTTTTTCCCTGTGTATAATGTTCAAAGTAACCTTTAAGCTTCAGTGGCTCAGTCGGTAGAGCAACGCACTCGTAATGCGTAGGTCGCCAGTTCGAGTCTGGCCTGGAGCTGATAAAGCGGCAGGGCTTCATGCCCTGCCGCTTTTTGAATTCATGTCTGCCGTTCTTCAGTTTTCTTTCTCAAACAGGAATTTCTCCGGTAGTGTCAGGTCGAAATCCTTTGCCAGCGCGCGGAAGCCTTCCGGCTGGATCGTGGAAAGGATCGGCTTCCCGGTCGAAGCGACCTTCATATAGATCTCTGCAGCTTTCTCGACCGCGTGGAACATGCCGAAGCAGTTGTCAAAGGTATCCGACGCGCAGAACAGGCCGTGATGCGCCCAGACCGCCACATTGTACTCTTCCATCAGCTTTGAGGTCTCTACGCCGATCGCCCTGCCGCCGGGCACCATCCACGGGACGACGCCCACGCCTTCCGGAAAGATCACCGGGCACTCCGTCATCATCTCCCAGAGCTCACGGGTAAAGATCTCGTCCTTCAGCGGGAGGATAAAGGTCATGGCGATCAGGTTGACCGGATGGCCGTGGTAGATCACGCGGAACTGTCCGTTCGTCACGCGCTTTTTCACTTCATGGTTCATGAGGTGGGTCGGCAGCTCCGACGTCGGCTTCCCGCCGTCCCGAAGGCCCCAGACGATCCGGTAGTCGCTGCCGTTCTCCGCGACCTCGATCACGGCGATCGAAGCTTCCGGATCGCGGATCACGTTCTGGAAAAACTTTCCGGAACCGGTGATGAGGAAGAACTCTCCCGCAAGCCCCGGTACATCCGTCCCGATCGGCGTCCAGACCGCGTCAAAAGAAAGATCCTCGCGGATGCTCTCCACTTCCGCTTCGGGAATGCGGTACGAGGCGTTGCCGCCGTTTCTTTCATGCCAGCCCTGAAGCCAGCCGTCGTTGCACATCGTGATAAAATCCTGTACGAATTTTGCCTCAAGTACTTTCATTTTCATCTCTCCGCTAAAACAGTTTTTTCATAGTCCAGCACCGCCGCGTACCAGTCTGCTTCCGAAGGAACGCCTTCTCTTTCAAGGTATTCTTCCCAGACGTCGCCGAGCGGCATCATCTTCATCGCTTCCTGGCAGGCGAAAAGCTCCGAGAAACGCCCTTCGTCCTGCAGCGTCTTCAGTTCCGCGTTCGGCAGGAGAAGTGCCGTCAGCAGGGCTTTCTGAAGGTTTCTCACGCCCATCGCCAGCGCGCCGACACGGTTGATCGAGGCGTCGAAATAGTCCGTGGCGATGAAGACGCGGCCGAGCGCGTCGTTCCTGACGATCTCTTTCGCGATCTCGGTCGTTTCGTCGTCAAAACGGACGACGTGGTCAGAATCCCAGCGGACGGGACGCGTCACATGCAGCGCGATCTTATCGAAGTACAGTAAGAGCGACGAGATCTTATCCGAGACCATTTCCGTCGGATGATAATGGCCGTTGTCCATCAGCGGGGTGATATTACGGGTCGCAGCGTACAGCAGCGTGAATTCCGCGCTGCCGACCGTATAGGATTCAACGCCGATGCCGAACACCTTGGACTCTACCGTGATATAGACCTTTTCCGGATCGTGCGGCTCCGCGATGATCGCGTCGATCGATTCCAGGTAGCGCTTTCTGGGTCCGAGCCGGTCGGCAGGGATATCCTTCAGGCCGTCCCCCGTCCAGATGTTCATGACACAGGGGAAGCCGGTCTCTTCCGCAAAATAATTAGAAATACGGACGCAGGCCTTTCCGTGTTCGATCCAGAAATCGCGGATCCCGGGGTCGGTGCTGGAAAGCGTCGCGCCGTCCGCCTTCGGATGCGAGAAAAAGGTCGGATTAAAATCGAGGCCGACGTGGTGCTTCTTCGCGAATTCCACCCAGCGTTTAAAATGACGGGGCTCGATCCTGTCACGGTCGACAAAGCCGTCTTCTTCGAACAGCGCGTAATTCGCGTGTACATTGATCTTTTTGGTTCCGGGAATCAGGGAAAGGGTCTTCTCCAGATCCTGGAAAAATTCATCGGGCGTCCGGGGCTTGCCGGGATAGTTGCCGGTCGTCTGGATGCCGCCGGTCAGGGGGCCGTCGGAATCAAAGCCCTGGACGTCGTCCAGCTGCCAGCAGTGGATCGAGACCGGCACTTCCGCGAGCTTGGTGACCGCGGCTTCCGCATCCACGCCGTATCTGGAAAACCAGTTTTTTGCCGATACGAAACGTTCGCTCATGAATGTTCCTCCGTTTGTTTTTATTTTTGTGGATAATACGTTTTAACACCGAATGAATCAAAGACGGCACGGCGGGCTTCCTTCAGGTCCCTGAACACCCCGTCCGCCAGCATCTGTACCATGGCGTTGCCGATCGCGGTACCCTCCGCAGGACCGGCGTAGACCGTTCTGCCGGTCCGGTCTGCCGTCAGCTGGTCCAGATACTCCGCATTGGAACCGCCGCCGACGATATTGATGCAGGGATAGTCTTTCCCGCTCATCCTCCGGATCTCTTCCACCGTGTCTTTATAGCAGTCCGCAAGACTGTTGTATACCACCGCCGCAAGTTCGAACGGGCCTTCCGGCAGCCTTGCCCCCTGTTCTTTCAGGCAGGCCAGGATCTCTTCCGTCATAGAAGCCGGCGCGAGGAAGCGGTCGTCGTTGACCGGGACGAGCGAAGGAATATCACATTTCGCGGCACCTTTTGAGAGCTCGTCATAGGAGTATTTCTTTCCGAGCTCCTTCCATACGCACTGGATCATCCAGAGACCCATGATATTTTTCAGATAACGGAAGCGGTACTGATATCCGCCCTCGTTTGTAAAGTTCAGCTTTCTGCTCTCTTCGGAAAGCTCCGCTTCCATGCGTTCGATGCCCATCAGGGACCAGGTGCCGGAAGAAATATAGACGGTATCGTCAAGCGCCGGGACCGCCAGTACGGCTGAACCGGTATCGTGGCATGCCGGCAGGACGACCTTCGTCCGGTAACCGATCTCTTCCGCAATCTCGTCCCGGACTTCCCCGAGCGTCGTGCCCGGCTCCAGGATCTGCGGAAAGATCTCCTCCGGATAACCGAGCAGCCGGATCAGTTCACGGTCCCAGTCCTTCGTTATGGGGCTGACGAGCTGCGACGTCGTTGCTTCCGTATATTCAGCAGCCTTGACGCCGGTAAGAAGGAAATGGAAATAATCGGGCATCATGAGCAGTGTACGCGCTTCTTCGAGCTGCTCCGGCGTTTTCAGTTTGACCGCCATCAGCTGGTAGATCGTATTAAAAGCGGCTTTCTGGATACCGGTACGGGCATACAGCTTTTCTTCCGGGATCAGCCGGTAGACTTCTCTGTCCATGCCCTGGTTCCTGGCGTCGCGGTAGCCGACCGCATTGCCGATCAGCCGGTCGTTTTCATCCAGGAGCACAAAATCCACGCCCCAGGTATCGATGCCGACCGAATCCGGGATCTTTCCGGCTTCGCCGCATTT
>CADBQM010000010.1 GCA_902796795.1 uncultured Eubacteriales bacterium | reverse complement strand
GATGGCGAAGACAAGAAGCAGCAGCACGACGATCGCGAGCGTTACCTGCGTCGTCGTGATATAAACAGTCTGACCGAAGAGCTGGTATGAAAACAGCCCCCGGATCATCATGCTTCCGTATTCACTTTCAGCAGCGATCAGCTTCACCCTGTCCTCCTAAGGCCAAACAGGCCGTATTCTCAGTTATCTTAACATAAAGTATCTGCGCAATCAAGAAAAAGAACTCGAATTGACGACGATTTCAGCTTAAATAAACACGGTGCGGACGTCGGTCTCTCCGCTCTCATCGTCGATCGTCAGGATCCCGTAGGACCTTCTCCGCTCGATCCCCCGCGGCAGCGCGATACTGCCCGGATTATACAGAAGAACGCCGTCTTTCGTTTCCGCCGCCGGACGGTGGGTATGGCCGTAGAATGCCATCGTACAGTTTTCGCGGCGCGCGGCGGCAAGAAGGAGCTCTGTTCCGCGGTTTACGTGGTAAAGATGTCCGTGCGTCAGGAAGATCCTGAGCCCGGTCTTCGGATATACGTAGACGTAAAACTGCTCCCGCGTCGCTGCGTTATCGCAGTTGCCCGGGACGGCTTTAAAAGCGATCAGGGGATGGATGCGGGCGAGTTCTCTCCGGATCTCCTCCTCTCCGCCTTCCACGTCGCCAAGATGCAGGACGGCGCCGTAGTCTTTTTCTTTCCGGAAGACCCGGAACAGCGTCTCATGTTTTCCGTGTGAGTCGCTGACAACCAGGATCTTCATGAGATCTCGCCGGTCTGCAGCGCGAGAAAGGCTTTCCGGAGTGCTTTCCCGCGGTGGCTCACCGCGTCTTTTTCGCTGTCTGTAAGCTCTGCCGCGGTCTTATTGGCTTCCGGCACATAAAAGATCGGGTCGTAGCCGAAACCGCCTTCGCCGCGGGGCTCGCCCTCGGTGATCCGGCCTTCCATGCAGTCCTCAAAAACGCGCTCGGTCCCGTCCGGGAATAAAAGGGCGATCACGCAGCGGTAACGCGCGCCGCGCTCTTCTGCCGTCAGTCCCTGCATCCGGTCGAGGATCGCGCGGTTCTTCACGGTATAAGACGTATCTTCGCCCATAAAGCGCGCGGAATAGACGCCGGGCGCGCCCTGGAACGCGTCGATCTCAATGCCGGAGTCGTCTGCCATGACGAGTGCGTCCTCCTGCGGCCCGACCGCACGGACCTTGATCAGCGCGTTCTCTTCAAAGGACGTCCCGTTTTCGTTGATCTCAGGCATGATCCCTGCTTCCTTCAGCGAACAGACGTAATAATTCCCGCAGGCATCGGCGATCCGCCGGATCTCCCGCATCTTTCCTTCATTTGCCGTAGCGAAAATGATCTTCATGCTTAATAAATCCTCGTATATGCCTTCAGGCAGACACGGCAGCTGCCGCTTTCCTCACTGCTCCTGAAATCACTGCCGTCGATGCCAAGATACCCACGGTACGGCGGCGCGAGCCATTCGCCTTCTTCTGCTTTTTCCACCGCGACCGGGAAAGAGACGCCTTCCGTATTCAGATGGACGAGCACGGCAAAACGCTCTCCTTTCTTCAGCCGGATCTCTTTCCCCGGCTTCACGGTATGGAAGCCGGCCGTATCGATCCTGCCGCTCTTTAACAGCTGCCGTCCGGAAAAGCTCTCCGTATCTTCGTAATCGCGAACGATATACAGTTCATAATCTGAATGCGCGCCCAGGGTATAGAATCCGGCGCCGGTCAGGACTTCCTGGGCCTCCGCCGTATAAACGTTCGCGAACCAGGCATCCGTACTGTCGTAGCCCGCGCTCGCGGTCGGTCCCAGAAGATCCGTCTGGTAGATCCTGTCCGTACGCAGCGCTTCCGAAACGCCGGTATAAGCCATGGCGTAAGGCGCAAAGGAAGCGTCTTCATAAGAAACGTAAAACAGGCCGCCGTCGCCGAATTCCTTCCCCCAGCTGTTCAGGCAGAGGAAGGCCCCGTCTTTCTTCAGCACGTCTTTGCAGGGGAAGTTATCGCGGCTGTACGCGTCATCCCAGCCGACGATCACGACGTCATGGTTGACATCCTTCATTTCCGTACAGCAATAGGCCGCTTTCTTTTCGTCGTAGGCGTCCGCGTAGGAAGAAAGATCGTCCCGGTCGGCCATTTTAAGATACATCGTAGCTTCCACGCCGCCGTAACGGAAGACCGCCTCTTTCAGCGTCTCCGTATCCGGATGCTCCATCTGGAGCACGTCCGTCACATAGACGGGCGGCGTCCGGCCTTCCGAGGTCTTCCCGTCGCCGTAGGGATCGTCCTCCCCGGTGACCGGGCCTTCATGAGAAAGCAGGTAGGCGAGCGCCCGCGAAGGCTCTCCGCCGTTGTCCTGTGAGCCGAAACTTTCAGACAGCAGCATATGGTCACGGGAGAAATAGTATTCTTTACCGGGAAGCAAGACCGATTCGAGCGCCGAAAGCGAAGCAAAGGCAACGCAGGCGCCCAGTTCTCCCTGGTCCTGCACCGCCGGCAGGCGGCCGGTATCCGCAAGTGAAAAGCTTTCGGGAAGCCTTGCTTTTTCGGTGTCTGCGGAAAAGCGCACCTGGGCAGTTTCCGCGTCAAAGGCGTATTCGATCCCGAGCGTTTCGGAAACGAGCCCGGCAGACAGGAATACCGTACCGTTCAGGATGCGGATCTCCCCGTAGCAGGAATGCGTCTGCCCGTCTTTCAGGAGCTCATCCTTTTCCGTCAGGATCTCCGCGCTGCCAGTACCATAGAAAAAACGCAGACGGTCCGGTGCTTCCAGGATCAGCACCGGAAATGCGCTGCGGATCCAGGAAAGCGGCAGCATCACCTGGTTTTCCTTCGTTAAAAAGGCTTCCTCATCCGGGCAGCCGGCCAGCACGCCGTTGACCGTCAGCTTCAGCGGGACCTTCTCCGCCCCGCGGACGATCGTCTTCTGCCAGGCGGCCGGGAAGACCGGCTCAGTATAACCGCGGACGACCGAAGCGATCCCGTCCCCGCTGATGAGCGTCAGAAGAAAGACGAGAAGCATGGCAGAAAGCAGGACGATCGCGATCTTTTTACGCATGGCCGCCTTCCTCCGTCTTCTTCGGTTTCGGTCCTAAAAAAGAATAAAAATAAGTCTTCAGCATCCCGTTGTAGATCTTCCGGTTCCTGTCCGCTTTCCTGCCGATATCCGCCTCGCAGTGCTCATAGGAGCTGATGACGTACATCGACCAGTCCCGGAGCGCGCTGAAGCGTTCCCCGAGCGTCCGGTACAGTTCCGGCAGGGCTTCTTTTTCCATCAGGCGTTCGCCGTACGGCGGATTCGTCAGGATAAAGCCGTAAGCTTCTTTTTCTTCCAGCTGAGCCACGTCTCTTGTCCGAAAACAGACCAGCTGCTCCACGCCGGCAAGGCGGGCGTTCTCTTCCGCCGTCCGGACCGCCTTCGGATCGATATCGTACCCGCGGATCAGTCCGGGTTCTGCCTGCCGTATCCTCGTACGGGCCTCTTCGGAAGCTTCGTACCAGAGGCGTTTCGGGATCATTTTCCAATCTTCTGCCGTAAAGGAACGGAACAGGCCGGGCGCAGTATCCGAAGCGATGAGCGCAGCTTCGATCGGGAAAGTCCCGCTTCCCGAGAACGGATCCACCAGGATGCGGCCGGGCTGCCAGTAAGAAAGCAGGATCAGTGCGGCGGCAAGCGTTTCACTGATCGGGGCAAAGACCGAATTCAGGCGGTAGCCGCGCTTATGCAGAGAAAGGCCGGAAGTATCCAGCCCCATCAGTACACGGTCTTTGACGATGCTGATCCGGATCGGATAAGCGGCACCGGTCTCCGCGATCGTATCCGTATGATATTGTTCCTTCAGTTTCTCGACGATCGCCTTCTTGACTATCGACTGGATATCGGAAGGGGAAAACAGTCTGCTTTTAACGGAATTGGCTTTGGTCACCCAGAAGCGCGCGTCCTCGGGAAGCCAGGCGGCAAGATCGAGCGCGTGCGTTTTTTCAAACAGTTCGTCAAAACTCTCCGCCTTGAAATCGCCGATCTTGATGAGGACCCGTTCTGCGGTCCTTAAAAAGAGGTTGGCCCGCGGGACGGCATCGAGACCGCCGCGGAAATGTACGCGCCCGTCTTCTGTTTCAGTGATCTCAAAGTGAAGATCCTGCAGTTCTCTTTTCAGTACCGCCTCAAGTCCGAAATGACAGGGCGCGTACAGATCGATCATTTCCAATGACTACTCCGTTTCAGTTACGGGAACAGGACCATGTCCAGATGATATCCGAGCGTTTTGCCGCCGGAGGTGGCTTCGTCATAAGCATCCCCCTCGGCGCCGAGCAGACAGAAACCTGCGTCCTGACCGGGCTTTTCCGCCGTAAAAATGACAGAAAGCTCGGCGTTTTCCTGCGTTTTGATCCGCGGCTTCAGGCGGACGACCTCCCCTTCGGCGTAATCGCCGCTGTACAGGCGTTTTTCGTACAGGACGGTACCGCCTTCATCTTCCACACGGACGGTAAAATAGACCGGATCAAAGGCTTCTCCGCGGGAGACCGGGAACTGCAGGCGGCTCACGCTGCCGTTTTCCGCGACCACCTTCTGCGTGACTTCCTCTTCTTCCGTCAGGTTCACGAAGATTGCACGGGCTTCCTCCCGGTAAAAAGGACCCGGCCGGTCGATCGTATTCTTCACGACAAAGAGCGACACAAGGATGAACATCAGGATCGGGATGATGTAACGTGCGCGCAGCCAGCCGATCGCGCCGTCCTGGGAGATGCTGCCGTCTTCCGCCAGCATCTTCGGATGCCGGAAGACCGCGAAGATCGCGATCAGCGCGGTCAGGATCGTCAGCTCCAGCGACATATCGAGGAAGCCGAAATAATCGGACATCGCGCTGTAGGAAGACAGTTTACGTCCCGGCAGCAGGTATTTTAAAATGCCCCGCTCGATCATCACTTCATCCGTGATCAGGCCGAACTGGCAGGTGCAGAACATGATGAAGATGACCGAGAACAGAAGCTCGAGTGCGAAGAAGGCGCGGGTGTTCTTATGCAGAAAGGCGCCGATCGTAAAGAACGGGACCAGGAGCATCAGCCACTGCGGATGCCATTTCGAGAAGCAGAAGAAAGCCGCGAGCGCGAGGCCGACAAAGTACAGCGCGTAGCGTGCTTCTTCATTGTCGTCCCGTGTCTGCTTAAAGTAAGCAAAAGCAAGAACGAAGGCGACCGCGACGAAGGCCAGGTAAACGACGTACTTCAGCTCGCCGCCGAGGAAGAAGCCTGTGAAATAAGCCGCATTCGTGACGTAGCCCGTCGGCGCGTCTCCGCTCCCGCCGATGCCGAAGGCATACGCCATGAAGACCGGCGAATGCATGTAAACGAGGAATTCGATCCCCGCGACGGCAAAGACGAGCACCATATACAGCAGCATCTTCAGGATCTTCTTTTCACGCAGCACGAGAAGCGGCATGAAGACCAGGAGCGCCGTATATTTGATGCTGACGGCAACGGCAAAGAACAGCAGGAAATACAGGTCCTTTTTCTTAAGCCAGAAATAAAAGCCCAGCAGGATGAAAAGGATCAGGAAGCTTTCATACTGGCCGAGGATGAACTGCCCGTACAGGCCGACCGGCATCGAAAGGAACGCGTAGGTACAGAGCTTTGCCTTCCGTTCCCGCATACCGAAAATGACCGAGATCTTATAGACGAGCGTCCCGCAGGTGAAATAGGCGATGCAGGGAAGGATCTTCGCGTACAGCATCGGGACGAGCGAAAGCATGGCGCTCGCCTGCGGCATGCGGCCGAACAGCTTCATCGGAATGTTCCAGACAGCAAAGATCAGGTAGACCGTCGGAAGGTAGGACGCGAACAGGCCCGTGCTCCCGTCTTCCGCGATCCCGTTCGCGGCGAGATAATCGTAAAAATCCAGGAAATGGCCGTCCAGATAGCCGTAGGAACAG
Organism: uncultured Eubacteriales bacterium; assembly: GCA_902796795.1. Classification (GTDB taxonomy): domain Bacteria; phylum Bacillota; class Clostridia; order Lachnospirales; family Lachnospiraceae; genus UBA1267. The sequence goes on along the minus strand of CADBQM010000010.1, from coordinate 8,480 downwards.
CCCGCTGTATGATAAAGGTCCCGCATCTCATAGGAGAGAAAACAGAACAGCATCAGCGCAAGCAGGATCACGGCGTCGAACCAGCGGATCGCGCTGTCCCGGAAGAATGCGGCCAGGCCTTTTTTATCTTTCTGCCCGTTTTTCTGCTTCATGCTGCCTCCTCAGTTTTTCTTTTACGCCGGATCCCGATCAGGCCCAGGACCGCGTACAGGATGAATTTTACCAGATTGACGATCAGGATGCCCCATGCCATGCCGTAGATCCCGTAATGAAGGATCAGCGGGATCGTGACCAGCAGGAATACCGCGATATACGCGGCGGAAATCAGCATCTGGATCTTTTCGTTCGTATAGCGCAGCACGACGACCATCATCGTGTTGCAGATAAAGAAGATGACCTGGCCCGCATTCGCCAGCAGGAACAGCGGGCGCGCTTCCGGATAGTGATCCCGGTAGAACAGGCAGACGAAAAGATGCGAGCCGCCGACCGAGACCGCCGTAACGAGCACGAAGATCCCGAGCATCAGCAGCACGACCTTCAGGAACTGACGGGACGTAATGCCGCCCTCCCGGTTGTAAAGATAGCCGGAAAGCACGCCGTTCAGCGGTGTGGAAAGCAGCGACATCATCTTCCCGACCAGGCTCGCATAGTAGAAGATCGCGGTCAGCTCGTCGCCGTTATCAAGAAACAGCGGGAGCAGCAGGCGGTCGGCGCTCGCGACAAAGTCGGAAAGCAGGAATGAGACCGAAAGGACGGCCAGGATCCTGAAATGCCTGCCGAAATCCTTTGTCAGCGCAAAGACCGGCTTTTTAAAGATCGTCCCGCTGATGCCGACGAACAGCAGGCCGAATACTTCCCCGGTGATCATGATCAGCACCCAGGAATTGGTCAGCCGGAACAAAAGCATCCCGGCAAGATAACCGACCGCGATCGCGACATAGTAAAGCGCATAGCGGCGGTAGTTCAGGTCCATCCGGTACTGGACGTCCCCGTAATACCGGAGCACGGTCAGTACGATCAGGAAAAACAGCCCAATGTAGCTGCTGCCGGCGGTGTCGCCTTTCTTCAGGAAGATGGCGAGCACCGTCACACCGGCAAGGACGGCCATGACGATCAGGAGAAAAACATTGTACTCGCCGTTCTTCGTTTCCCGCTCGTCGGAGTAGATCTTCAGCCTGCCGTAATTCGCGCCGGAGCCGAACGCCGATGCCATCAGGGCCGCGAGCGACGTATAAAATAGGATCCTTCCGTGGAACGCCGCGCCGAAGCTGTGCTCGATAAAGGGATTCACGACCAGGCTCAGGACGGCGTTCATCGCCACCAGGCCAAAGACGCCGAGGCCCAGGTCACCGATCCCGTTCTTCAGTTTTTTCAGCAGCTCACCGGGACGCATAGTTCAGTTCAACTTCCGCCGGGTCACAGTGCGGGAGCGAGATGCTCTCTGCCGGCGGCGGTACCATATAATCGCTTTCATAGAGGGTCCACAGGATCCGGTCATAGCCCGCGGGACAGGGAAAGTCTTCTCCGTCGATCGGGAAATAAACGGTCCCGGTAAACCAGTCCTTATCATAGATCTTATGAACGTCCGGGAAGAGGCAGTTGCTGAAATAGCAGCGGTTCTTCCGTCTGTTTCTGCCGAATTCCGCCTTGCTGACCCGGTCATAGGCCCGTGTCAGCCGGTCGGCGCGGATATGCTTCCCGATCATGGAAAGCAGCCGGATCACGATCCTGCTGAGGCCGTGATAGGAAGACATGTCCAGCGCGGGCCGCTTTCCCATCGCCAGGCCATAGATCAGGATCTGCTTCACGCGGTTCAGTTTATGGACCGGCAGGAAGTCCGACACGTCGTCGACGATAAAGATATCGCAGAGGATGTGGTTGTAGATGCCGCCGAACGCCGCTTCTTCGGGAGAATCCGCTCTGAGCTTCGAGTCCTTCAGGATCACGCGGGGGATAAAGTCCAGGAAAACGTCCCCGGTATCCTCCGGCGCGATAAACTGAAAGCCGGGCGCAAGCTCCGTCTTCGCCGCTTCCCGGAACACTTCGTAATCCGCGCGCGTCATGGAGATGTCCGCGTCGTCGTCCCAGGGGATGTCGCTGTGTTCGCGGATCGCGCCGATCAGGTTCCCGCTGTCGAGATGGTAGCTGATGCCGTGCTTCTTGCAGATGCGCCCGATCTCGCGGAAAAGGATATGACAGCCCTCATGGATCTTCTTCAGGGCTTCTTCGGTCTCCCGGTCAAACTGCATCTACTTTTCTTCCTCCATCGGGATGTACATGTTTTCCGCGAGCTCCTCCCGCGGCAGGAAAGGCGCCAGGTCTTCGAGCGGCGGGCTGTAAAGGCTGCCGTCGGCAAGACGCTTCGTGCTGCTCTTCGGCTCCCAGACCTGGTCGGTATCTGTAAAGATCTCGCAGAAGACGGCCCCGTGGCAGGCAAGCGCCGCGTCGACAGCGTTTTCCATCTCCCGGTTGCTGTGTGCCTCAAAATACGGATAGCCGAAGGCTTCCGCGATCTTTCTGAACGACGGGAACGAAAGATCCCCGGATTCCGGACCGATGCCGACTTTCTTATGCTCCGGGAACAGGTTGTTCTGCGTGATGCGGATCGAATGATAGCCGCCGTTGTTGATCAGGAACAGCTTGACGGGAAGCCGGTTCGTCAGCACGGTCTGCAGCTCCTGCAGGTTCATCATGATCGAGCCGTCGCCTTCCAGGCAGATCACTTCGCGGCCGCCCGCGGAAATACAGGTCCCGATCGCCGCGGGAAGCCCGTAGCCCATACTGGCGACAGCGCTGTTGTTGGTAAAGCGGCTGCCCTTTTTGATCACATATGCCTGGTGCCCGGCAACACAGCAGGCGCCGTTCGACACAACGCTGATGCTGCCTTCCGGCAGTTTCGATGAAAGCGTGCGGATAAAGGCGTAAACGTTCGCCCCTTTACCGCTCTCCTTAAGCTGCCGTGCCTGAACGACCGGATATTTCTCTTTCCAGGAAGCGCAGCGCTGGATCCAGTCCTCTCCGCCGAACAGCTTCCCGTCCGGCAGCAGGCGCTCCAATTCGCTCAGGAAATCCAGCGCGTCCGCCCATACCGGTTCTTCCACGTGGATCGTGGGTTTTTTGAGTTCCGCAGGATCCGCGTCCACCATGATGACCCTGGCTTCCCGGGCCCAGCTCTTAAAACTGTAGCCGACCTGGCGGATCGAGATCCTGGTGCCGACGGCAAGGATCAGGTCCGCGTTCTGGACGGCGAAATTGCCGGGACGGTCGCCCATATTTCCGCCGCGCCCCGTATAGAGCGGATGCTGATCCTCTATCAGGTCGATCGCGTTCCAGTACGTGACGACAGGAACGTTCAGTCTTTCCATCACCCGGCGGAACACCGGATAGGCGCCGGAAAGACGGATCCCGTAACCGGCATAAAAGACCGGCCGCTCTGCGTTCCGGATCATTTCAATGATCTTCTTTACTTCGTCTTCTTCGACCTTCGGCGGCAGCTGTTCCAGGTCTTCCGCGGGATCGTAGGGAAGAAGGTCGTCGGTCTCGATCGTCATGCCCTGGAAATTCACGGGGATATCGATCCAGACAGGACCCGGACGCCCGTGCGTCGCCAGGAAGAAGGCCCGTTCGATGTGATAGCGGATCGTCAACGGATCTTCGATCATGACCGCATATTTGGTCATGGCCGCGGCAGCTTTCGTGATATCGTACTCCTGGTCGCCCACCGCGCGGAGCGGGTGACCGTCCGTAAAGCGGTTGTTATAGCGGGCGGTGGTATCGTAACGCACCTGGCCGGAGACGACGATCATCGGCAGGGAATCCAGGTAGGCGCAGAGCACGCCCGTAAGCGCGTTCGTCCCGCCGGGGCCGGTCGTGACACAGAGCAGCGCCGGACGGTTGTTAAGCCGCGCGTACGCTTCCGCCGCGATCGCCGCCGCCTGCTCGTGATGATGATAACAGACGTGGAGCGACGCATGGTGTCCGAACGCGTCGTTCAGATACATCGCGCCGCCGCCGACGACCGAAAATACGTTTTTGATCCCAAATGCCGAAAGAAGATCGGCGGCGTATTCGGCAAGCCGCTGTTTCATTCGTGTTCCTCCCAGTCACCGATCCGCTCTTCTTCGATCACGAGCGGCCGGTGCATGACCCGTTGATTGATGCTCAGGATATATTCGCCGATCAGGCCGATAAAGATCAGCTGCAGGGACCCCAGCATGCCGATGAGGATGATCATCGGCGCGACGCCGGCCTGGTAGCCGTACCAGTCGATCAGTTTGCGGACGAAGAAATAGATGCCGATCAGGAAGCTTAAGACAGCGCCGATAAAACCGATAAAGGTCGCGAGACGGAGCCCGATCTTCGTATAAGAGGTAAACGAAAGCATCGCGCCGTCATAGAGCGTATACCAGTTGTTCTTCGTTTTTCCTGCGCGCCGCTTCGGCTGGGTATATTCGATCTCTTTCCGATGATAGCCGAGCTCCGCGACGACGCCGCGCAGGAACGGCGTCGGGTCGTCGAGCTTTTTCAGTACTTCGATAAAGCTCCGGTCATAAAGGCCGAAACCGGTAAACTGTTCGATCTGGTCCACGTCGGAGAACTTGCGGATCAGCTTGTAGTAGCAGCCGCGGAGCCAATACATAAAGCGTCCTTCCGCACTCTTCGTCTTTTTGCCGATCACGATCTTATAGCCTTCCGCCCAGGCGTTCACGAATTCCGGGATCAGCTCCACCGGGTCCTGGAAATCCGCACAGAGCAGGATGACCGCATCTCCGCTCACCTGCATCAGTCCGTAATACGGCGAATTGAACTGGCCGAAATTCTTCGCGTTCAGGATCGCCTTGATCTTCGGATGTGAAGAGACCAGGACCCTTAAGAGGTCCCGGGTACGGTCGGTGGAATTATTGTCGATGAAAACGATCTCATAATCGTAGCCGGGAAGGTGTTCCGTGAACTCCTTCTCTACCGCGGCCGAGATCGCCTCCACATTCTCCTCTTCATTATAGCAGGGGATCAGCACACTGATTTTTTTCATAGATATCTTTCCCTGTACCACTGAGCCGTCCGCCGTATGCCCTCTTCAAAGGGAACGGCGGGTGAAAAGCCCGTATCCTTCTTGAGTTTTGTAATGTCCGCCTGCAGGAACATGACCTGGCCGGGTGCATAAGGGATCTCCCCGATCCCCAGCGCCGCGCCCGGGGCGACTGCGTCCCGCAGCATGTAAATATAGTCTTTTAACGGTCTTGCTTCCCCGGACCCGAGAACGTACGTCCCGCCTTCCTTTCCGTAAAAGGCAAGCCTTTTCAGCGCTTCCGCGGCATCTTCCGCATAGAGGTAATCCCACTGTTGTTCTCCTGCGGTGAATGCGGGACGCCCGCCTGCGCAAAGCGTACGGATCCCCTGCATGATCATCGTTTCCGGATTATCCCCGGGTCCGTAGACGCTTAAGATGCGTACCGCCGTATGCGCAATGCCGAGCTTTGCCGCAAGTGTCCTGGTCTTCTCTTCCGCTTCCAGCTTTGCCTTTCCGTAAGCCGTTGCCGGCGCGCAGGGCGTCTCTTCGGACAGGACGCCGGTCTTCGGCCCGAATTCCGCCTGGGACCCGGAAAAAACAAAAACAGACGCGCCGCAGGCTTTCGCCTTCATGAGCGCATCGAGCGCATATGAAACGTTCTCCCGCTGCAGCTGTTCATTGCTGCGGTCCGGGCCGATCGTCCCGCCCCAGCCGAGATGGAAGAACGCGTCGGCAGGGACTTCCGGTAATACGGATAAGGCCGACAGTTCGCAGGGGATCACGGTCAGCAGCGGCGACCCGGACGGCAGCTGCTGAAGCTTCCTGCTGCCGGGGCGCACGAGCGCATATACATGAATGCCGGAACGGATCAGTGCCTCTGTGAGCGCCGCTCCGATCATCCCTGTTGCGCCGGTGATCACGGCGCTCCGGATCTTCCTTCCGTTCATTCCGGTCTTCGATCCCGCAGTACTTCGTGCAGGATCCGGGAGATGTACGTAAGCTTCTCTTCGTTCATGCCGGGATACAGGCCCGTCCAGAAGGTCTTCTCCATGATCCGGTCCGTGTTTTCAAGTGATCCTGAGACGCGGTAGGCATCGGTGCCGCGGATATCGTCGAAGCAGGGATGCTTGATGATATTGCCCGCGAACAGCATTCTGGTCTGGATCCCTTTCGCTTCCAGGTACGGAACGACGTCGTTCCGGTCGATCCCATCCTTCAGCGTGACCGGGAAACCGAACCAGCAGGGATCGGAATCTTCAAGCGGCTCCGGCAGGATCAGCTTGTCCGTGAGGTCTGAAAGCAGCGCCCGGAAGAAACGGAAGTTCTCTTTCCTTCTTTCCGCGAATCCCGGAAATTTCTTCAGCTGTGCGCAGCCGACGGCAGCCTGCATGTCGGTCGCCTTCAGGTTATAGCCAAAGTGTGAATAAACGTATTTATGGTCATAACCCGGCGGAAGCTCGCCGCGTACGCCGTCAAAGCGGTGCCCGCAGAGATTGTCCCTGCCGGGCGGGCAGACACAGTCGCGGCCCCAGTCCCTCAGCGAACGAACGGCCTTGTTCAGCAGCGGATCGTTCGTATAGACCGCGCCGCCCTCGCCCATCGTCATATGGTGCGGCGGATAAAAGCTGGAGGTCCCGATATCGCCGACGGTCCCGGTAAAACGCCACACGCCGTCCACGAGCACCCGGGAGCCGAGCGCGTCGCAGTTGTCCTCCACCAGGAAGAGCCCGTGCGCCTTACAGAATGCGCTGACCTTTCGAAGGTCAAACGGATTGCCGAGCGTGTGCGCGATCATGACCGCGCGGGTCTTTTCGGAAAGCGCCTTTTCCAGCATCTGTGTATCGATATTGTACTGGGGCACGGTCACGTCGACGAAGACCGGCACCGCACCGAACTGCAGGATCGGGGCGACGGTCGTCGGGAAGCCGCAGGCGACGGTGATTACTTCGTCCCCGCGCCTGATCCTGCGATCGCCGAGAAGCGGTGACGTCAGCGCCATAAAGGCCAGCAGGTTCGCGGAGGAACCGGAATTGACCAGCGAAACGTAACGCACGCCGAGATAGTCGGCAAAGTCCTTTTCGAATTCTTCGGTAAAGCGTCCGGCAGTGAGCCAGAATTCCAGCGCGGAATCGACAAGGTTCACCATCTCGTCCGCATCATAGACGCGTGAGGCATAGGGGATCCGGTCGCCCGGCTGAAACGCTTTTTCCGTATTCTTGTAGCGCCGGCAGTATTCCGCGACCTCGGTCAGGATCTCTGCCCTTGCTTCTGCTTCGTTTTTATTTTCAAACATGGATGTCTCCGTTAAAAGGCTGCGGCGTTTAAGAATTCGCCGATCTCCTGCTCCATATAGGCTTTTTTGTCCGCGGCTTTGGCAAAAGCCACGGTCCGCCTTACCGCTTCCTCCGTCCGCCAGACCGGCCGCCAGGAAAAGACTTCCCGGATCTTCCGGTTGTCGAGCGACAGGAAGCCTGCTTCATGCGGTCCGTTGTCGCTCCGGACCTCCGTACGCATGCCTTCGCCGTAATAGCGGCAGAACAGCGCGGCGATCTCCCCCGTCGTCAGGCAGTCCTCCCGGTCCGGCCCGACGTTGTACGCGCCGGCAAGCCCGGGATCCCGGTACTGGGCTTCCGCGATCTTCAGATATACGGCCAGCGGTTCCAGCACGTGCTGGTAGGGACGTACGGAAGCCGGGTTCCGGAGCACGATCGGTTCTCCTTTTTCCGCCGCGCGCACGCAGTCCGGCAGGATCCGGTCCCGCGCGTAGTCGCCGCCGCCGATCACGTTCCCGGCGCGCGCCGTGGAAACGGCGACGCCGCTCTCCGCAAAATACGAACGCCGGTAAGAAGCGGTGACCAGTTCCGAACAGGACTTCGAATTGGCGTAGGGTTCATAGCCGTCCAGGCGTTCATCTTCCCGGAACGCTTCCTTCAGTTCCCGGTTCTCGTAGACCTTATCGGTCGTCACATTGACGACGGAACGGACAGAATCCGTCCGCCGGACGCATTCCATGAGGTTCACGGTCCCCATGACGTTGGTCTCGTAGGTCAGAAGCGGTTCTTCATAGGAGCGCCGGACGATCGGCTGCGCTGCGAGATGAAGCACGATCTCCGGCCGGATCTCGGAAAAGACACCGAAAAGCGCTTCAAAGTCCCGGATATCGCCGTTTACGGAACGCTCGCCCAGTTCTTCGCGGATCCCGGCCAAATAAAAAAGTGCCGGATCCGTAGGGACGTCCAGCGAGAAGCCGTAGACCTCCGCTCCTGCCGAAAGGAGGAGTTTCGAAAGCCAGCTGCCTTTAAAGCCGGAATGCCCCGTGACCAGCACTTTTCTGTTTTTGTAAAAAGAAAGATCCATCCTGCCGTCCGTCTCCTGAAGGTTCTTCCGTATTTCAGAAATTTTACCACGAACGGCAGTATTAGTCAATGTGAACGCCTTCTGGAAAGCAGGAGGAAAACAGCCGCTGCCG
>CADBQM010000009.1 GCA_902796795.1 uncultured Eubacteriales bacterium | reverse complement strand
CCCGGTCTACAGAAAAGGTCTTTCCGAAAAGGCAATGCTCGAATATTTCCGCCCGTGGAAAGACGCGGCAAAGAAGTACGGGCTCGACAATTACCAGGCGCATGCGCCGTTCCCGTCCTATCTGTACCTGCCGGATGATCCGGAGTACAACGAATGGCTGATCGAGATGCTGAAAAAGACGATCGTCGGCTGCGCCTCGATCGACTGCCATCATCTCATCATCCATCCCTTCTTCCCGGGCTATGATGACACAATGAGCGCGGAAGAGGAGCACCGGCTGAACATCGAAAGCTACCTGAAGCTTGCGAAGACGGCCGAAAAGTACGACGTGACGATCAACCTGGAGAACATGTTCACCGGCCACAACAAAAAGATCTATGCCGCGATCTGCAACGACGGCGAAGAAGCGGCCCGTTATGTGGACGAACTGAACGACGCTGCGGGTAAAAAGGTCTTCGGCTTCTGCCTGGACGTCGGACACGCGATGCTGGCTTCGAAGGATATCAAACGCTTCATGTGCGCGCTCGGTTCGAGGATCACGGCTTTCCATGTGCATGACAATGACGGCGTCGACGACCAGCACCTCGCGCCCTACATGGGGAAGGTGGACTGGGACCGCTTCATCGAGGGGCTCCGGGCGATCGGCTTTAACAGGACTCTGAGCTTTGAGACCTTCAACGTCTGGAACGTGGTGGATAAAGAGATCGCGCCGGAGATGATGAAGGTCATCGCGAAGACCGGCCGCATGTTCGCGGAGCGTGCTTCCGTGAAATAATAAAAGAAAGAACAGGATCCCGGGACTGTCCGGGAAGGATATCAGCGTAAAAGGAGAAACGATATGAAGGCACTGGTACTTGCCGGAGATTACTGGCATCCGATGGAAGTGGTGAAGCGCGGGCTTCTGGATCCTGCCTACGAAGGCTGGGAATTTGATTTTGTGGAGGATGCCAAGGACATCCTGACGCCGGAATTCCTGAAGGACTATCCGCTCGTCATCATGTGCAAGGGCAACAACCTGACGGAAGCGAACCAGACTCCCTGGATGGAAGACGAAGTGACGGAGGCTTCGACGGAGGACTTTGCCGCTTATGTGGAAGCGGGCGGCGGCCTGCTCGTGGTCCACTCCGGGACGACCTTCGGCGCGCACGGCGCGGGACCGATGGCCGACCTCGTCGGCTGCACCTTCATCCGCCATCCGAAACGCTGCGACATCGAAGTCAGCGTCCTGAAGGACCATCCGATCACTGCCGGCGTTGAGACATTTACGGTGCGCGACGAACATTATGAGATCCGGATGAACCGGGAAGACGCGGACCTTTTGCTTCAGTCGGTCTCCGCGACCGGTGGCACCCAGATCGCGGGCTATGCGTTTACGCGCGGGGAAGGAAGGATCGCGGCGCTGACGCCCGGCCATATCCTTTCCGTCTGGAAACATCCGGAATTCATCCGGCTCTTAAAGAACGCGATGGCGTGGTGTGTAAAGGAGGCTTGACAAGTTGAACAGGATCGTATTTATCACCGGCGCGGACCGCGGACTCGGCTTTTCGCTGACGAAGGAATTCCTTCAGGCGGGGGACCGTGTTTTCGCGGGACAGTTCATGCCGCGCTGGAAGGAACTGGAAGCCCTGAAGGAACAGGAACCGGAACGGCTCACGATCGTTCCGCTGGACGTCATGAAGGAAGAGAGCATCGATGAGGCCGTGCGCCTCGTAAAAGAAGAGACGCCGTACATCGATCTGCTCGTCAACGTCGCCGGTATCGCGGGCAGGGACTCCGAAGAAGCGATCCGGCGCATCATCCGGACGAATGCGCTCGGCGCGATGTGCGTGACGGAGCGTTTCCTGCCCCTGATGGAGACCGGCATGAAGCGGATCGGCTATTTCTCTTCGGAGGCAGGCAGCATCACGCTGGCCTTCCGCGAGGGCATGTTCGGCTACTGTATGTCGAAGGCGGCGCTGAACATGGGGATCCGCCTCGCGTTCAATAAGCTGCGCCCGGAAGGCTTTACCTTCCGCGTCTATCATCCGGGCTGGGTGAACTCCTATATGGGCGGCGATACCATCTCGACCGGCGGCATCTATTCGGCTGACGAGAGCGCCCACGAGGCTTTTCTCTACCTGACCGGGGAGACCGACAGTGAAGACGTGCTGATGATCCGCGACGTCGCGGGCATGAGCTGGTCGTTTTAAAGGAGGGCAGGATGGAAACAAAAGGCTATTATCTTCTTTCGGAACGTCCTTCGGACTTTGCGCTTGAAACGGCGGCGGAACTGGAAAAGAAAGGCTT
>CADBQM010000008.1 GCA_902796795.1 uncultured Eubacteriales bacterium | reverse complement strand
TCATTTTAGCACGCAGTATTTCTTTTGTCAAGAAAAAAGTGACAGATAAAAATAAGCGTGCAGGCAACAGGACTTGAACCTGCACGGGGTCTCCACCAGAACCTAAATCTGGCGCGTCTGCCAATTCCGCCATGCCTGCATCCCTGAAATAAAGAGGGACAAAACCACTCCTATGTTATAGCATTTTACGGGCCTGTTTTCAAGAATTTTGAATGATTTCGGTCAGTGTATTTTTGATATTGTCGTAGCCGAAGCCTTTCCGGCCGAAGTATTGGAATGCCTTCCTGTAAAGTTCGGGATCCGTCAGGTCTTTACCGGCGTATCTTTTCTCAAACAGGCGCCGGATCACAGCACATTCGTCGAGCCCGGCTGCTTCTACTGCTGCATCCGCGTCATCCCTGGAAATACCCTTTTCCAGAAGCCTCGCGCGCAGTTCGGAAGCGCTGTACTGCCCCGCTTTTGCCCGGATATACGAATCGGCAAAGCGGCGGTCATCCAGGTAGTGAAGGTCTTTCAGGTATTCGATGGCGTCATCAACGGCAAAAGGAGGGAATCCTCCCTCCTTCAGCCGTTCTCTCAACTGCTGCTCGGACTTGTCGGAGAACTCCAGCAGTTTCATGGCTTTTGACCGGCAGCTGCGGATTGATTCTTTATCTTCTGTACACATTACTCGTCCAGGACTACAGCGTCGCTGTCTTTTTTGTCACGTGCTTTTGACGGCTTCTTTTCCGCGGCCGGCGCTTCCGCCGTTTCCGCCGGCTTCGGCGCTGCGCTGTCCGTGAGGCCGAAATGTTCCCGGGTCAGGCGTTCGACTTCCGCGAATACGTCCGGATGCTGCTCCAGATAGAGCTTGGTGTTTTCGCGTCCCTGGCCGATCTTTTCATCCTTATAGGAGAACCAGGCACCGCTCTTCACAATGATGCCGGCATTGCAGGCAAGTTCCAGGATATCGCCGGAACGGGAGATGCCTTTGCCGAACATGATGTCGAATTCCGCCTCCTTGAACGGCGGCGCCACTTTATTCTTGACGACTTTGACGCGGGTGTGGTTGCCGATGATCTCCCCGCCCTGCTTCAGGGCTTCTACCCGGCGGATGTCCAGGCGGACGGAGGAATAAAATTTCAGTGCGCGGCCGCCGGTCGTCGTTTCGGGATTGCCGTACATGACGCCGACCTTCTCACGCAGCTGGTTGATAAAGATCACGATGCAGTTGGACTTGCTGATGACGGCGGTAAGTTTACGAAGTGCCTGGGACATCAGGCGTGCCTGCAGACCGACGTGGGAGTCGCCCATCTCACCGTCGATCTCCGCCCGAGGCACGAGCGCTGCGACCGAGTCGACGATGACGATATCGACCGCGCCGGAACGCACCATGGTCTCCGTGATCTCCAGTGCCTGCTCGCCGGAATCCGGCTGGGAGATATAGAGGTTATCGATATCGACGCCGACGTTCTTCGCGTAGACAGGGTCCAGCGCGTGCTCCGCGTCGATAAAGCCGGCGATGCCGCCGCGCTTCTGGACTTCCGCGACCATATGGAGCGCGACCGTCGTTTTACCGGAGGATTCCGGACCGTAGATCTCCACGATCCTGCCGCGCGGGATGCCGCCGACGCCGAGGGCGACGTCCAGGCTTAAGGAGCCCGTCGGAACGGCTTCGACCTTCATCGTTTCTTCGCTGCCGAGACGCATGACGGAACCTTTGCCGAAATTCTTTTCGATCTGGCTGATCGCAGCGTCAAGTGCTTTTAATTTTTCGCTCTTTTCCATGTCCACCTCCGACAAAACAGAACATTTGTTCGTATATCCAATATAGAAGATGCCGGCTGAAAAGTCAAGCTGTTTTTCGCCGGTGCGGACTCAATGTAAACGATATCGCAGGCCAAGTAAAGACATACGCCGATAAAAAAGACGGACTATCCCCCTTTTTTCAGAAAAAGGAGAACAGTCCGTCCTGATCAAGCGGCATATCGCTACCGGAAGTCTTACTTTTCTTCGTTCAGGATCTCTTCTACGGCTTTGTCAAGGTCCGGATCCGACTTGACAAGCTTGCCGGAAAGGCGGTCCAGGACATCCGGGACCATGTCCAGGATCCTGGTGACGGTATCCTGGTTCTTGACGCTGACGAGCTTCACCGCCCCGTTCTGCAGAATCAGGACCGCGCTCGGAGAAACCTTTGCGCCCATGCCGCCGGCGGTCGTCGACGATTTCCCGCCGTAGCTGCCGGCGCCGACGCCGATCTCTACGTCCATCAGCGGAAGGATCAGGGATTCGCCCGCCCTGACCGGCTCTCCCACGACCATGCGGGTGGAAAGGAAGCCGTCAAGTCCGCTGAGCAGGGACTGAATGGAATCATTTAAACGGTTGTCAGACATAAGGTTACCTCCTGTCGGTCAGCTGAAATGCTTTTTATAGTTCTTAAGAACATAAAGTACGTTTCTGTTCAGGATGATCCGTACGGCGTAAACGAGAAGCACGATCACAAAAATGCGTCCGCTGAACTTTCCGTCCGCGTCGATGTGCTCGTTCTCAAAATCCGGACGGATCCTGATCTTGTTCTTATGCAGCGGCATGGTCGCGGAAAGGATCGCGAGCACGCGTCCGGTCGCGGCGGGAGAAGCAAGCCCGAGTTCCGCTTTTCCGGACAGCTTCTTCGGCATGATATGCTTCAGCATCCGGAAGATCATCTTCAGCACATGGGCGATCGCTGCCTTGACGCGGTCTCTCAGAAGAAACCGTTTTTTGTCTTCCAGATCGGCGAGCTTTTCGTCGATCTTCTGCTTCTTTTCGTTATAGAGATCTTTGATCCTCTGTATGAGCCTTGCGGCTTTCCCGCGGATCCCGCCGTCCGGTGATTCCCCTGCCGCGGTCTCCGATCCTTCCGTCGGTCCCTCCGGTGTTTCCTCGGAAGCATCTGGTTCCGGTCCTGTTGTTTCCGAATCAGCGGCCGTCTCCGGCATTTCCTGCGCTGTTTCCTGCACCGCTTCCGCGGGCTTTGCCTCTTCCTCTGCGGGTTTTGTCTCCGCGGGTTTTTCTTCGTTGATCTCCGGAACAGTCCCGCCTTCCGCGGCATCCGTTTCCGTCTGCTCTTTCTTCCCTTTGAGCTTATCCAGGATGCCGATCCTGAAGAGACCGAGGATCTTGGCGTATATATCCAGTTTGTTGTCCCGAAATTCCAGCTTTACCGATACCGCGCGGAACAGCCAGCTGAAACGAGCCTCCCCTTCCGGGTCCTTTTCTCGGTACGAGCCTTTCACGCCATAAGTGAAGGGGACGAAAAGCACCAGGGACAGGACCAGGAGGATCAGCGCAAGGATCACCAGCAGGATGATCCCGATCACTTTCAGGACGGTAAGGAAGACGCTCATTCAGGCACCTCCCCGTATTTTCCGGCAAGATACGCCCTGAGGTCAAACGCCCCGGTCGTATTGAAACAATCCCGGATCAGTTCTGCCGTCAGCTCCACGGCGGTGTCCCGGTCGGAGGCGGCGCCGATCACGATCGAGGGATTCCGGTCTTTTTTCAGGCGCCATTCCTTTTTCCCCGGACTCAGGATCTCGATCAGGTGACTGCCGGCCTCAGGGAGCATCAGCAGGAAGCTTTCTTTATCGGGGACACCTTTCTGAAGCGCCGCAAGAAAGGCGCTGTTTCCGGCGTCCTTCTCTGCGATGCTCAAAAAGCGGTAGAATTTCATGAAGTCCCTCTATCTCAGTTCCCGGATCATCCGGAAGATCCGGCGTACCGAAACACGTTTTTCCGTCTCGTCCCCGCAGGCCGCAAGCATGCCGAGGAAGTAATTCTCGACTTCTTCCTGAGTATGCACGAGCGGCGGCAGCAGGCGGAACAGCGCGGCCATCACACTGCGCGTATAAAAGCGCGATGATTCACGGAACAGCGCGGAAAGATCTGCGATCAGCCTTTCGGTCTCCTGTGTAAATACAGCGTTGTCCAGCGGTCTCTCCGCGGGAACCTTTTCACCGGACAGCTTTTCAAGCGGCGCATAGCTGCCGCCGGAAAGGGTCCTTCCTGCGATACGGTACAGGACTGTGGGAGAATTCCTTGACACCCGTCCGTCTTTATCCCTGCTGGACTTATTTTCAAGCGCAGCGCTTTCACGGTTAAAAGCATCCAGCGCTTCTTCCTGCAGGCCTTCAAGTGCGCCGGAAAGCCGGTAGGCCTCGTCAAGGAGCGTTTCGTATGTTTCGTTGTCGGCAGAGAACAAAGCCTGGTCGTGCTTTAACAAAAGCTGTGCCGGCAGCGCGGTATCATCCGTCAAGCAAGATCCCCCGTCCCGCGAAGCGAGTACAAGAAGCAGCAGCCAGTTCAGTGCAGACTGCAAAAGGTCCGGGAAAGTGCCGGCCGTTTTCAGCGCCTGCCCGAGGGCGTCCGCTTCTTGACGGAGCGTACAGATCTCATCCGTGCCATATTCTGCTTCCTTCTTTTCGCGGAATGCCTGAAGCAGCTTTTTCGACCTTATCAGCAGGTCTTCGGTAGCGTCGTGCGCCTCCGGAAACGCGGTTTCGCGGACTGCGGCGATCTTTTCAAGGAATGCGTCCTCATCGCCGTTCTTATAGACGGAAAGCCGTTCGCTGATCACATAATAAAAGCGGCTCTTCGTAACGCGTACCGGGAGGCAGCACAGCAGTTCAGAGACGATCCCCGGCTCCATGCGTCCCTTTTCCGCCAGCGCTTCAATAAAACGATCGGTCAGCACACGGTCGGAAGACAATGCTTCTTCTGTGGTCTCATACCGTGCTTCCAGCTTTTCCAGCATCTCATCCGAAAGCCGCAGAAGCGCTTCTGCATTTTCTAGTTCGTTTTTCCGTGCGGCGTTCTTCGCGCGGAGCGCTTCGATCCTGCCGGGATCCGGAAGACAGCCGGAAAGAAAAGCGTTCCGGTATTCCAGGTATTCCTTCAGCTGCTGCGCTTCTGTCTCCTCCGGACGGTGTTCGCAGATCTCCTCCGCGAGCACGAGGTCACTCAGCGAATATTCGACGAGCGCAAGCGTGTGAAGCGCCTTCATGGAAGAAGCAGACATCCTACATTTCTCCTTTCAGGAGCCCGCGGTTCCTGACAAGATAATCGATCAGCGACCAGACAGTCAGCAGTACGGCAAGTCCCATCAGTACATAGGCCGGGATCTGCAGGAACGGAAGGTCGCCGATCAGCACACCGATCATGATCATCTGTACGGTCGTCTTGGCCTTGGCGATCTTGCTGGCCGCGAGGACGACGCCCTTCTCCGCCGCAATGAGGCGGAAGCCGCTGATGATGAATTCACGCGCGACGATCACCAGGACGACGACAGGATGGATCCTGTCGAGCTGCTGCAGACAGATCAGCGCGGTACAGACGAGCAGTTTGTCCGCGAGCGGATCCATAAACTTGCCGAAATTCGTTACAAGGCCCATCTTCCTGGCCAGATTGCCGTCGATAAAATCCGTTACCGAAGCCAGGATAAAGACGCCGAGGGCAGCCCATTTCAGGTACGGAAACAGCGGGCATAAAAGCAGCAGCGCCGCAAGTACCGGTACCAGGAGCACTCTTACAAGTGTGATGCGGTTCGGAAGATTCATTCCGTCATCTCTCCGATCAGGTCATATTCATGAGAAGCCGTGATACGGATATCAACAAAGCTTCCCGACATCAGTTCAGTATCGCTGTGGAAGAAAACGTAGCCGTCGACGTCCGGGGCGTCCATTTCGGATCTTGCCGCATATGTGTCCGGCTCATCACTGAGTCTTCCCTCTACCATGCAGCGGAGCACGGAACCGACGCGCTTTTTTGCGTCCTCGAAGGCGATCTGCTGCTGCAGCGCCATCACGGCGTCCCGGCGTTTCTTCTTCACACGCTGCGGGACCTGTTCCTTCATCCCGGCAGCGGCGGTGCCTTCCTCCCTGGAATAGCAGAAAACGCCGAGCCGGTCAAAACGGTTCGCTGCGGTAAAGTCCAGCAGTTCCTGTACATCCTCTTCCGTCTCTCCGGGGAAGCCGGTGATCAGGGTCGTACGGAGCACGATATCCGGGACGGCTTCACGGATCTTCCGTATCCGCTCTTCGATGCCGGCACGTGTCGTCCTCCTGCCCATACGGCGGAGGATTGTATCTGAAGCATGCTGGACCGGAATATCCAGGTACTTTACGACTTTCTCTTCCGTCCGGATCACTTCGACCAGCTCGTCGGTGATCTCCTCCGGATAGGTATAGAGGATACGGATCCAGACAAGCTCCGGGATCGCGGCAAGTTTTTTCAGGAGCTGCGGCAGCCGTTTCTCTCCGTAAAGATCGACGCCGTACCGGGTCGTTTCCTGTGCTACCAGGATCAGTTCCCGGACACCGCCGTTTACGAGCGTTTCTGCCTCTTCGAGCAGTGCCTCTTCAGGAATGCTTCTGTAAGGCCCCCGGAGATACGGGATGATGCAGTAAGTGCAGGCCTTATCGCAGCCTTCCGCGATCTTCAGGTAAGCGAAATGGCCGCCGGTCGTCAGGATCCTTTCACGGAGATCCGGCAGGCGGTCCTTTTGGAGCAGCGCCTTCGGCCTTTTGCCGGAAAGTGCATCTTCGATCACGGAAACGATCCTGTCCCAGGAAGCCGTTCCCAGGATACCGTCGACTTCGGGCAGCAGTTCTTCAAACTGGTCCCCGTAACGTTCAGAAAGGCAGCCTGCGACGATCAACACCTTCAGCCTGCCCTTCTTTTTATACGATGCAAGCCGCAGGATCTCGGCAATGCTTTCTTTTTT
>CADBQM010000007.1 GCA_902796795.1 uncultured Eubacteriales bacterium | reverse complement strand
CTTCCCGGTCCTCGACCACATCGGCCGGGGCGGCCTTCAGACCGATGCGGAAGCGATCCGGGAAGACAGCCGCAAGGTCGCAGCCTTTACCTTCGACAACGGAAAGACCGGCTTCTTTGATTTTGCCGGCGCCCAGTATTTCAACTATTTCCGCAGCCGCCACCTGAACGTCCAGGGAACGCATGGCGAGATCAACGACTACGACGTCGCCTACTGGAACGGCCACGTCCCGATCGTTTCCCGGCTGGAGCGCCAGGACACGGGCAAAGACTCCAACCTGGAGGGCTACTTTCACCGCGGCTTTACCTGGAACGGGGAGTTCATCTACGAATGTCCCTTCGCGGCATATAAAGAAGCGCGCCTCACGGACGATGAGATCGCCATGGGCACGCTGCTGCTCGGTATGGAACGCCTGATCGAAACAGGCGAGGAGATCTATCCCTTACGGGAGGCGATGCAGGACACTTACCTCTTCCTCATGATGGACGAGGCGATCCGGACCGGAAAAGCCGTCCGGACCAGTCCGCAGGTCTGGCAGGAAGACTGATCACTTCAGTTTTTCCTTCAGCCGCTCAACGGCGTCCTCCGTCATCCCTGAGCGGATCAGGTAAGCCTTCGCGGCAGCGGCAAGGTCGGTCTTCTTAAGATCGGCCTGATCGTCGCCGACGACCGTCTTCATCATGCTGACCAGGTTCTTGTCCAGGATCACGTCATATTTGGCCTTGTCGCTCTTCTGATTGATCTTGTAGTAATTGTCGTAGGTCAGCATGTAATCATCCACGATCTCCTGATAGGAAGCGCCCATCAGCGCTTCGACCAGCATACAGACAAAACCGGTCCGGTCCTTGCCTTCGGTACAGTGTACCAGGTAGGGACCTTCTTTTTCGGCCATCTCTGTAAAGCCGGCGGCGATCTTCTTCCCGAAATCGTCCGAAAGATAATTCATGCTGAGCGCGAGCGGGATCACCTGTCCGCCCTCGTAAAGCGTGAGGAAATAGGGGGAATCAAAGTCTTCTTTCTGGATGTAGCCTTCGATCTTTTCCTCGTTGTCCGCCAGGTTCAGGATGCAGCCGATGCCGGCGTCTTTCATGAGCCGGTCCACGTAAGGCGCGCGCTTGTGCTGGTTGTCACAGGGAGAGGCGGAACGGTAAAAAATATCCTTTCCAAGCCCGGTCACGGAGACCGCGCGGAAGTTCGCGAAGATCTCGTCCGTCGTGTAGCGCTCCCGCTCATCATCATAATGGATGTCGCGCGCTTCCTGGATCGCCCGGTATTTGCCGGGCGTGTTCAGGCGAATGGCGGCAGTATCGTCAGTCGTCAAACCCGCGGTCTCCCAGAGATCCGCGCCGTAATTGACCGCTGCCTTGACATAGGCATAGCCGGGATAGGCGATGACGAGCGGCTCTCCGGCGTCCACGTAATAACCGTTATAATACGGAAGGTCGTCGAGCGTATAGCCGTTGGAAAAAGAAAGGTCGACGCTGTCGCCGTAACGGAAGCCGCGCAGGTTGAAGTCGTCGATGCTGATCGTGATATAGACGCCGCCGAATTCCGGCTCGTGGATGATCGGAAGCTCACGGACCGAAACGTCCGTCCGCTGCCGGTTCCCGCCGCACGCGGAAAGGCCGAAAAGCAGGACGGCTGCCATGAGAAGCGCCGCTGCGTTTTTCCAGATACACTTCCCGTTTTTCCCTTTCCTCATGTTCTTCACGTCTTTCCTTCCGTTCTTTTCCCGAGCAGCCAGGCCATTCCCTTCGCGATACGTCCGCTGCTGTCTACAAAATGATTGCCCGGATTCCATTCAAGGACCGTTTCTTTCCCGGCTTCCTGAAGGATCCGGTACTGGGCGCGGATCTCGTCGCCGACCGTACGCAGAACGGGGTGGCGCGTCCGCTCTTCCCTGTCCCCGAGGCTGAGATAGACTTTTTTTGCAAGAACGGGATGGCTTCGGAGATAAGCGGTGAAGCCCGGGAACCAGGCGGAGGGCGATACGCCGGCAACGCCGCTGAAGCATGCCGTGCGCGTCCCCGCGTACAGGGCAAAAAGCCCGGCCAGCGAATAGCCGGCAAGATAATATTCCCGGTTTTCGTTCGGGTATTCCCGTTCGATCGCCGGGATCACTTCCGTTTCAATCTTCATAAGGAGCGCGTCCGCGCCGTTTCCGAAGGCCTCGTTCCCGAAGACCGGCGGCGCCTCCCAGGGGGAAAGGTCTTTGTTCCAGTCGTCTGCCGGGACCCGGACG
Source organism: uncultured Eubacteriales bacterium (assembly GCA_902796795.1). Lineage (GTDB taxonomy): Bacteria > Bacillota > Clostridia > Lachnospirales > Lachnospiraceae > UBA1267. The sequence continues at coordinate 6,992 of CADBQM010000007.1, read as the reverse complement.
AGCGCAAAACGACCGTCGACCGCCAGCTTCGTAAGCGCTGCGGCCGTCTTTTTCAGTTCTTCTTCATCCGCCCCGCCGCCCGGCAAAAGGAACACCGGGCCGGCGGAAAAGTCGCCGTACTTTATCATTGCGTCCCTGCCTGAAATCCGTAGATCTCATCCATGATCCCATAGAGTTCCAGATACGGCGCCGTTTCTTCCCGCACCTGGTCCCCGAACTGCATCACTTTCCCGCTGCCGTCCGAAGCCTGCCACGCAGGCAGGTCTTCGCCGTTCGGGTCGCCGGAGACGATGAAATTCCGGTAGTAGTGCATCATCTGCCGGCTGAGTTCACGGTCCCATGTGTCGTACAGGCGGGAGCCTTCCGGGATATTGCCGTAGAGGTAGATCTCCTCGCCGCTGTGCCAGGCGCTGAGAGAACCATTCTGCCGCGTAAAATAATAGACGTAGCTCGGGATGCCGTTCGCGTTCGCTTCCCGCTCCCAGCACCAGTGTCCGTAGGTAAACAGGACCGCCGAATAAATGTCGGCCCAGTTCCGTCTGGCTTCTTCATCGGTCGATGCCGGGAAAAGCTCAAGCACGCGGGAACCGTAGGGTTCTTTAAAGAAGGCGCGGATGCGCTGTTCGTAATTCTTTAAGTTCGCCTGCCCGAAGAGGATGAAGGGCGCGGACTCATCCCGGTTGAAGCCGTGCAGCTGCGCCTCCTCGTTGTGGATCCCCTTCCGGTAGGATTCGTAGGGCGTTTCCGGCAGGACAACGCCGTCCACCGTCATGTGGTGATGCGTGTTCAGTTCGGAAACGATGGCTTCCGCCGGCAGGGCGCGCAGTTCTTCCACCGTGTGGACTTTTAAGCGCTCTTTCGTCTTTTTGCCCGCCTCGAAGGCCTCCTTCAGGCTGCGGAAGGAATGCGCCGGTTTCGGCGCGGTCACCGTAGAGCTCTCCGCGACGACGCGGCGGAACAGGCCTTTTGCGAGCGGCGAGGTGCAGAGTGCAGAGACGCAGGCAGCGCCGGCAGACTCTCCCGAGAGCGTCACATTCCCGGGATCACCGCCGAACGCGGCGATATTGTCCTGCACCCATCTGAGCGCCATGATCTGGTCCAGCAGGCCGTAGTTGCCCGTCGTCCCGGTCTCCGATTCTGCCTGCAGCGCTTCGTCCGCAAAGAAGCCGAAGATCCCGAGGCGGTAGCCGAAATTCACGACGATCACGCCCTCATGCGCGAGCCCTTCTCCGCTGTAATCGCGGTACCAGGGCTGGCCGCTCTGCAGTGAGCCGCCGTGGACGTAGACGAGCACCGGGAGCTTTGAAACGTCGCCCGCGGGCTTCCAGATATTCAGGTAAAGAGAATCTTCGCTGACCGGTTCACGGTAATTGTCGTTCAGCGAGATCTTGTAGTCGTGATAGCCGATGATCCGCGTCAGGGAATAGTAGATCGGCAGGCTCCGGGTCTGCATCGACATCGGCGCGAAATGATCCGCCTTCAGCACGCCTTCCCAGCCTGCGTGCGGTTCCGGCTCCCGGAACCTGAGTTCCCCGACCGGCGCCTTCGCATAGGGAATGCCCGTGTAGACTTCCACCTGTCCGTCTTCCGTCAGGACGCCGGTAAGGTCTCCCTGGGGGAGGTGGACGACGTCCGTTACACCGGCGCTCTTCTCTGCTGCGGGGACCGCCTTTATCGGCGGCCAGGAGATCCAAAGGATCAGCGCAAAGACGAGGAGGAAGCCCAGAAATCCCAGAAAGCGGAAGCCGAAGCCCGCCTGTTTCAGCACCGTTAAGCGAAGGACCACATACGCCGCGATCAGCAGGACCGTCAGGATCCAGCCGGTCAGCGTATGTTTCCCAAGCTCCAGAACGGCAAAGAAGATCAATGCCGCAAAGGCCAGTAAGATGATAAAGCCTGCCATGGAACGTTTCTTTCCTTTCCCGGCCCGGTCCCCTGTTTCAGAACGCACGCGCATCCGCATACCTCCCGCAGTCTGTCAGACTCACGAGGAAGAAGAGGAAGAAAACGCAGAGAAGGAAGACCGGGAATTCTCCCTGTCCCGGATCATGTGCTGCAGCGCGACCAGGATCGTTATGACGGTCTCCTCATATTCCGGGCGGTAGATATCGATGCAGTACTTGTCGTGGATGGAGAAGAACTTCTGGCCGATCACCGCGATCACGCTGTCGTTCGCATCGTACAGTTCGAAATTGAGCTCAAAGATATTGCCGCGCAGCTGCCAGCCGAGGCCTTCGATATTGGTGATATCCTTGTAGATGTGGAAGATCTCCGTGGAAAGCTCGAACTGGCGGCCGTCCGCCATCGAGATGTAGCGCCGCTGATGCAGCGTGAGGAGTTTCCGCTCCATATGGGAGATCTTCCGGCCCGATGCATCCATGACGTCGGTCTTGTCGAGGATCGAGAAGAACTTCGTCCGTGCCTGGTAGACGATGTTCTCGTTCTCGTCCATGATGTCGATGTGGTGATGCAGCGTGAAGACCTTCGTCGAGGTGAACAGCGAGCGGACCGGTGTCCCGAAGTTCTCAACGTTGTTTACGTTAGCCTCCTCTCCTGCCTCCCTGTAACGTACGTGTTTCGAAAAAACGCCCATAATACCTCCTTATCTCATTGGATATATACTCAGTGCGATCAGTACCTGTGCAGCATAGTAGAATACGATCAGCGCGATGCGCCCGCTGAGGCGCGAGCCTTTCTTTCCAAAGCCGTCCAGGATCAGGATCGTATCGCTCGTTAAGAAGAACAGCGCGCCGGTCATGAACATCCCCGAAGACAGGGACGGCCCCGCGATAAAGCGGAGGACCGCCGATACGTTCACCAGGACCAGCATCGTAACGTAGATGCAGCCCCCAACGAGCAGGAACGGCGGTGCAGTGATCTGCTTCATGATGAACAGGATCAGCAGGCCGGCCGCAAACAGCGTGATGATAATGCAGGGCAGCCACTGGTCCGCCTTCGGCATAACGGCAATAAAATAGACGATATGCCCGAGGAAAAAGACGAATACGCCGGAGGAGAAACAGATCTCCCGGTGCCCGACAGCGTTATGCAGGTCCAGAAGCACGTCCGCGACCGCGCCGAGCGCAAGACCGGCTACGATGAACGCGGCCTGTTTTCCGGGAACGCCGGAAAGGATACCGATCAGGACAAAGGTCAGTGAAGCCAGTCCTTTCAGGATCAGCGCTGCGACGTAATGCCGCTGTTCGGCCACATAAACGAACAGCGCCGCAATGAGGAAACAGACCGGTATCAGAACATATCCCATGTTATGTATTCCTTCCGTTGTACTGAATGCAGAGCATCGTCAGGTCATCAAACTGCTCGGCTTCGCCGACAAAATCGTTGACGGTATCGCCCATGCCCTTCAGGATCTCTTCCGGTGAACCGCCGCCGGCCCGGTTTAACGCCTCCGTGACGCGGTCGAGGCCGAAAAGCTCCACGTTGGTGCTCGTCGCCTCGGGAAGGCCGTCGGTGTAGACGAAGAGTTTGGCGCCGGGAGCGAAATCAAGCTCATATTCCTTGTATTTCAGCCCGGCCATACCGCCGATCACAAAGCCGTGCTTGTCGCGCAGCAGCGCGAACGGCCCGTCTGCCGGTTTCACAAACGGATACTCGTGACCCGCGTTCGCCGCGATCATCTTTCCGTTTCTCAGATCCAGGATCCCGAGCCAGACGCTGACGAACATCTCTTCCGGATTGTTCTCGCAGATATGCTCGTTCACATAAGCCAGCGCTGCCGCCGGGGAAAGCCCGGAGTTCACCGCGATGCGGATCAGCATCATGGAGATCATCATAAAGAGGGACGCGGGAACGCCCTTGCCGGAAACGTCCGCGATGACGAGCGCGAGATGATCGGGATCCACAAGGAAGAAGTCGTAGAAGTCGCCGCCGACCTCCTTGGCCGGATCCATCGAGGCGTAGATCTCGAAATCCTCCCGGTCCGGGAACGGCGGGAAGATGTTCGGCAGGGAATTCTCCTGGATCCGCTTTGCGAGCTCCAGCTCCGTGCCGATCCGCTCCTGCTCCGCAGTGATCTCCCGGATCTTGTCCATATGGTCGTCGATCTCTTCCGCGAGCCCGGCGACGTCGTCGGCGAGCTGGTCGATCTCATTCCGCGTGCGGATCTGCGACAGGTTCCGGATGACCGTTGCGCTGTCCTTGCTGTCCTTATACAGACGGATGTTCTGCTGCACCATCTTCAGCGGCCGGAGGACGAAGTAATAGATGAGGCCGAGGATGATCAGCGCCAGGATCAGCTGGTGCGCCATCGCGTAAGCCGTCCCGAGGAAGGTATCTTCCCGGATATCTTCCGTCACGCTGGTCAGGTCGTAGGTGATGCCGATGAGCAGGGGCTTGTTCCCGATCCGCCCCATGGAGGCATAATAATCGATGTAGCTGCCGGCGTCCGCCAGGTGTCCGGTGCTCTTCGAAGCCAGGCGCATGGCTTCTTCCAGGCTCGCTGAGACGGTGACCTGTGTGCCGAGCGTATAGACCTGCTCATATTCCGTTCCGCGGACACCGTCTTCGTCGGCGGCGCTGAACAGGAAGAACTGCGTCTTGAAGGTCTTGTCCGTGACGACGCCGAAAAGGAAACTGACGCCGTAGGAACGCTTGATCTGGTTCAGGCGGGTGATCAGCCAGGAATACGCGACTTCCGCGTATATTTTCTGGTCTTCCTCCGAGAACATGATGACGTCGTCCGTATTGGTATACCGAAGCTCCAGCTCCGGATGCCGTGACAATAAGAGCTGGGCCTTTTTCTCGGTCTCCGTCCCGGCGTTAAAATCCACGTCATATTCGATGTCCAGTGATTCCCAGTTCACATACCAGTAGCGCAGCAGCCACTGGTACGCCGGAAACTCCCGGACGCTGCGGGCCACTTCTTCCGCGACGTCAAAGGCCACCTGTTCGATCTGTGACTTCACACTGCTCTCCGAAACGGAACGCTGCGAGACGTACGTCAGGGCGCCCATGGACACCATGCTGACCAGAAACAGCAGGGCGACCTGGGCGATGATGCTCATCGTTTTTCTTTTTTTTCTGGGTTTCTCCGTCATAAATCCTTTACGGTTCCTTTCGAATATCCAGAAGTGAGATCCCGTGCACCGGAAGGACGAACTGCTCTTCCAGCCTGCCGTTTTCTACGGCGACGGTCTTCGGTGCTTCTAAAAACTCCAGGCCGGAGCGGGCAAGCATGGCTGCCTTCTGGCCTTCGTTCGGCCAGTCCGGCTTCCCCTGCCGCACCCATTCGGCGTAGGCGTTGGAGTGTTCCGCGTCGATGCGGTAATGCGTGACGCGGACCGGTCCTTCGAACGGCAGATGGGAAAGGGCAAGCTCGATATCAAAGCTTTCGTCCCGGTCCCAGTCGTCGTGATGGCAGTACAGGAGGACCTGGACGCTGTCCTCGCCTCCCGCGGTCGCCCAGCCGTCGACCTCCGGTCCCGCCGTCTCCCCGGTCATATCCTCGAAGGAGAGCGGATCCAGGTCCCGGCTGGTCTCAAGCGCCACGCGCTGGTAACCGAGCCTGGAGAACAGCTTGAACAGATTGAAGACCGCCTTGTTGATCCCCTGCGTGGAGAAGGTCCGCGTGCCTTCGAAGCAGCGCTCGCCTTCAAACATGAACGCCCAGGCAAGCGGCCGGAAGTCCATCTTCTGCGCCTCCGCGAGATCATACAGGTTCTTGTAGGCGGACATGACGTAGGAAGCGTAATACTCGGTATTGCGGAAGTTCAGGTTGAAGTTGTCGTACCTGCCGCCGGCGGCCCAGCCGTCCGGGTCCGCTTCGGAGAGGATGCACTCCAGCCGGTCGTAGCCGAATTCCTTGATGATGTCGCTCTGGACCTTGACATTCGCGAGCAGCGCTTTTACGGAAGGCAGCTGTTTCTTTGCCAGCGCGTCCGTGCGGTATCCGCCGCCCTTGGTGTGGAAGCTCGTGAAATCGATCCGCGTACCCTTCTCGCCGGAATAGTAGTTCACGCCGTTTTTGATGTGGTCCAGGAACGCGCGGAGGAAACGGCTCGCGCCGCCGTCCGGATCGAAGGTGCCCGTCGTCGCCGGGCCGCCGAAACGCGCGGTCGGGATCGCCTTATGGAGCGCAGCCTCGGTATAATCGTACAGCTTGCAGTATTCCTCCACGGTCCCGTGCCAGTAGAAAATGTCCGGCTCGTTCCACATCTCAAAATACCAGCGTTCGATCTCCTTCGTCCCGTAGCGCTCCTTCAGGTGCATCGCGAGATAATAGATCAGGTCGAACCACTTGTCGTAGTCCTTCGGGGGCTGGCACCAGCCGCGCACCTGGTATTCGTTCGTGGAACTGTAGCCGCGGGTGTACCCTTTCCCGCTTTCGGACTCCCTGGGGTCCGCGAGGTCCTTCGGCATGAAGCCGAGCTCGAAGAAAGGAATGCAGTTATGGCTGAGCCAGGTGTCCATCATGAGGTCGATGGTCTCGTAATCGTAGATCGGGTTCCCGTCCGCGTCTTCGATGTAGACGTTGGTGGAGCCCCATTTATAGAAGCCGTGGCGGATCCCCGTGCAGAGCATGTGGTGCGCCCGCATGTAATACGGTTTTTCCATCCGGCCGAACTTGTCGATCAGGGCGATCCCGCCCGGCGAATGCGTATAATTGCATTCATCGTAACCGATGTAATTCCAGCTGTGCTCAAGCTTTCCGAGCCAGCGGGAAGCGTCGACGCTTACCGTTACCTTTTCACGCATCTTAATAAAACCTCCTTAAGATTCCCTGATGACAGACCAAATACTTACCAGTTGCTCCAGAGACAGCGCCGCGTTGGCGGGGCTGGTGGAAGGAAGGCGGACGGCGTCCGTCCCTGTAACGGGAAGCTGGTACTTCCGGTACAGTTCAAAGGCTTTGCCGCCGTTACAATAGATACGGCGGATCTTCGCCTTTTTCAGGATCGGCAGAAGATCGGCCGGAACGACGTTCCGGATCGAAGCGTCCGAGGATCCCGTGATCTCACAGGAATCGATCACAT
>CADBQM010000006.1 GCA_902796795.1 uncultured Eubacteriales bacterium | reverse complement strand
GCGGCAGTCGCGGCCTATGACGCGGGCGAGCGCAGCATCCTCATCCTGGAGCGCGACAACAAGCTCGGCGGCATCCTGAACCAGTGCATCCACAACGGTTTCGGCCTGCATACTTTTAAAGAAGAACTGACCGGTCCCGAATATGCGGGACGCTTTGAAGCCCAGCTCATGGAGCGGGGGATCGAGTATCGGCTCGACACGATGGTCATGGACATCAGCCCGGACAAGGTCGTGACGGCCATGAACAGACGCGACGGCATGTTCATGATCCAGGCGAAGGCCGTGATCCTCTGCATGGGCTGCCGTGAAAGGAGCCGCGGCGCGCTGAACATCCCCGGCTACCGTCCGGCAGGCATCTTCTCGGCCGGTACCGCACAGCGGCTGGTCAACATCGAAGGCTACATGCCCGGCCGTGAGGTCGTGATCCTCGGTAGCGGCGACATCGGCCTCATCATGGCGCGGCGCATGACGCTCGAAGGCGCGCACGTCCAGGTCGTTGCGGAACTGATGCCGTATTCCGGCGGACTGAAGCGGAACATCGTCCAGTGCCTGGACGATTTCGGCATTCCGCTCAAGCTTTCTCATACCGTCGTGGATATCGAGGGCAAGGAGCGCGTGACCGGCGTCACGATCGCGGAAGTCGGTCCGGACCTGAAGCCGATCCCCGGCACGGAAGAGCATTATGACTGTGATACCCTGCTTTTATCCGTCGGCCTGCTCCCGGAAAACGAGCTCTCCAGAAGCGCCGGCGTGGAACTTTCCCGCGTCACGAACGGGCCGCTCGTCAACGAAGGCCTCGAGACGTCTGTCCCCGGCATCTTCGCCTGCGGCAACGTGCTGCACGTCCATGACCTCGTGGACTACGTTTCCGAGGAAGCGGCGGCAGCCGGCAGGAATGCGGTGAAGTATGTAAACGAGAGCGGGGCGGAAGAAGCACGCCGGGATCTCTCCTTTGAACTTTCCGGCGGCCCGCGTTATACGGTGCCGAGCACCATCGACCCGAAGCGGATGCCGGAACTCCTGACCGTCCGTTTCCGCGTCGGCAGTGTCATGCGGGATAAATACGTCAACGTCTATCTGGACGACGAGCGCGTCGTGCACCGGAAACGCCGCGTCATGGCGCCCGGCGAGATGGAGGAGGTCATCCTCCGCAGAGCGATGTTTGACAAGCATCCGGATCTTGCACGTCTTGCCATCCGTGTGGAAGACGAAGATCCCGCATAAAGGAGTCTGGGAATGGAAACAAGAAATCTGATCTGCATCGGCTGCCCGATGGGCTGCATGATGGAAGTGAAGCTGGAAGACGGCGCCGTCGTCTCCGTTACGGGCAATACCTGCATGAAGGGCGACATCTACGCGCGGAAGGAAGTCACGAACCCCACCCGGATCGTGACGAGCTCCGTACGGATCGCCGGCTCTCAAGAAGGGGCGGTCACCGTCTCCTGCAAGACGGCCTCCGACGTTCCGAAAGGAAAGATCTTTGACGTGGTCCGGGACCTGAAGGACGTCACCGTAGACGCGCCGGTGCATATCGGCGACGTCGTGAAGGCGGACGTTGCCGGGACCGGCGTCGATATGATCGCGACGAAAGACGTGATCTGAAGAAACAACAGACGGCAGCTGTTCAGAAAAGGTCTGTGCAATGAGCAATACCGGAAAGAAATTTGACTGGAAGAAGTTTATTCCTGCGATCGCCGTGATCGCGATCCCCGTCGCCCTCCAGAACCTGCTGACGACGACCGGCAGCATGGTGGATACCATGATGATCGGCCGGCTCGGGGAAAACAGCGTCGGCGCCGTGGGCTTTGCCGCGCAGGCGTCGTACCTGATGTTCTCCTGTTACTGGGGCTTCGTCGGCGGCGGTATGCTTTTCATGTCCCAGTACTGGGGAGCGGAGGACGACGACGGTATTGCGCGCTCATTCGGCATGACGCTCAGTTTTATCGTCCTGGTCGGCGTGATCTTCACGGTGCTCGCGACCTGCTTCCCGGAATTCGTCATGTCGGTCTATACCGACAAGAAGGTGATCCAGGAGTTGGCGGTACCGTATCTCAGGATCGTCGGCTTCGGTTATCCGTTCATGCTGCTTTCCGTCGCGGCGAGCGCGCTGCTGCGCTCGACGGAGCGCGTGCGGATCCCGCTGTATGCGTCGATCGCTTCGGTAGTGACCAATATCTTCATGAACTGGGTGCTGATCTTCGGAAAGTTCGGCCTGCCGGCCATGGGCATCCGGGGTGCGGCGCTGGCGACGGTGATCGCGAACGCGGTGAACTTCATCGTGATCCTGATCTGTGCCGGCGGGATCCGTTATAAGTACCTGTTCATGTTCCGGGCCCAGTTCCGCTGGACGAAGGCCCATCTGAAGGAATACCTGAAGAAGTGCTTCCCGATTATTTTAAATGAGCTCGGCATCGGTGTTTCCGGCATGCTGATCACGATCGTCCTCGGCCGCCAGCCGGAGGAGGCGATCGCCGCGGTCGCGGTCTTCCGTACGATCGAAGGCCTGTTCACCGGCTTCTTTGCCGGCTTCTCGAACGCCGCATCGATCCTGGTCGGC
>CADBQM010000005.1 GCA_902796795.1 uncultured Eubacteriales bacterium | reverse complement strand
CCCCATAAAAGCACCGGCTTGCCGACGGCTTTCGCCACCATCGCCGCGACTTCTTCGTTGCCGAAGTTGCCGTTGATCACCATGACCGCGTCCACTTTTTCGTCCTGGAAACGCTTCACGACCGCGGGCACGTCCTTTTCATTGAAGAGCACGTCCACTTCGTTGATGCCTTTCAGGTCCACAAAGGAAACATGTTCGTCCGCGAAATGTTCCTCGATGTACGCGACCTGTTTCAGCGCACGCGCCTCGCCCTTTTCCCAGTTGAAAATGCCGGGTCTGGGGGTGCAGTCGCGGCGGATCGGGACCAGTCCGATCTTCACCTGATAATTTAACATCCTGAGCCTCCTGAAATGATATTGCTTGTTTTTTCCGGTCCGGCGCCTTATCCCGCCGGATCAGATCTGTCCACTGTAGACCGGTGCCAGTACGTCGTGGATCTTCTTGTAGCGGGCGAACAGCGCCGCGTACTTTTCCACGTTCTCCGGTACCGGGTCCGTTACCGACGAGATCTCGATGCACTTTTCCGTGATCGCCTCGTAGGACGGGAACCAGCCGATGCCGACCGCTGCCAGCATCGCCGTACCGAAGGAGGAATCGTCCACCTTCGTCTTTTCCATCGAAAGGCCGAGGATATCGGCCACGATCTGCCGCCACAGCGCGCCTTTCGCGCCGCCGCCGATGATCCGCACCCGGTTCATCTTCATGCCCAGCGCCTGCGCAGTCAGAAAGCAGTCCTTCAGCGAAAAGGCCACGCCTTCGAGCGTCGCGCGGGTAAAGTGCGCCGTGGTGTGCCGGGTGCTGATGCCCGTATAGCTGCCCTTTAAGAGCGGATCGTTGTACGGCGTCAGTTCCCCGTTGATATAGGGATGGAACATCAATCCGTCCGAACCGACCGGGATCTCTTCCGCGCCGCGGTTCAGCGTCTCGTAATCATCACGGCCGAGCGCGTCGCGGTACCAGCGGTAGCTGTTCGCGCAGGACGCCGTCGCCGTCCCCGGATACCAGAGCCCGCGCACCACATGGCGGTAGTTGAATACAAAGGGGGAATCGATCGGCCGGTCGGTGATCACGCAGATCCTGCCCGCGGTCGCGAGCTTGACGGTCCCGTTGCCCTGCTTTACCGAGCCGGCGGCCACCATCTCCATGACGGTGTCCGTGGTCCCGACGAGGACCTTCGTCCCCTCCTGAAGCCCGAATTCCTCCGCGGCTTCTTTCGTTACGGTCCCGGCGACGTCCTCCGGCTGAAGCACCTTCGGCAGCCAGCGCGGGTCGACTTCGCCGACCGCCATCAGTTCCTCTGACCAGCGCTCGTTTACCGCGTCGTAGAACATCGAGCCCATGGCCTCGATGTTGTCGGTCTCCAGCGTCCCCGTCAGGCGGAAACGCAGGTAATCCTTGGCAAAAAGAACATGGCGGATCTTCGCCCACACTTCCGGCTCGTGCGCCTTAAGCCACAGAAACTGCGGCAGGGTCCAGACCGTCGTCGGGGTGTTCAGGACCTGCGCCTTGATGAGTTCCGGAACCGTTTCCTTCAGGTAAGCGACCTCGCTGACACTGCGCTGGTCGGTCCAGAGGATCGCATGGCGGATCGGCTTTCTATCTTCATCCAGCAGTACCGCCGTATGCGTCGCCGCGTCGAGCGCGAGCGCTCTGATCTCCTCTTTCCCGATACCGGCTTCCGTGAGCAGCGTATGAAGCGCCGCCCGGAACGCCGTGCACCAGTCCTCCGGGTCCTGCTCGGACCAGCCGACGCTCGGATAGTAGGTCGGATACTCCGCGCCGGAGACGCCGGCGATCTTCCCCTCCCGGGAAAGCAGCGTCAGCTTGACGGAGCCGCTGCCGATATCGATGCCAAGTACGTATTCGTTCATTGTCTGTCCTCTGATCACGCGCTGAATAAGCGCTTTCTTTTTCCGCCGGACTCAGAAGCGGATCTCATCGGGATCCGGGGCAAGACCGCAGCAGCCGGTGAGGCCGGCGATCTTCTCCATGTCTTCCTGCAGGATCT
>CADBQM010000004.1 GCA_902796795.1 uncultured Eubacteriales bacterium | reverse complement strand
GATCTTGGTCTTCAGCGGGAAGCCCTTTAAGTAGATCGCCGCGGAGGCGAAGTTGACCGCCGTCATCAGGACCGGCAGGACGTTGACGGAAAGCGAACCGATCCTTAAAAGCCCGTCCGGTGCGCCGAGGTCCTTGATTGGTCCCAGGACCGCGCCGGTCAGGAGCGGAAGGTTCGAAAGAAACTGATATGCCGCAAGGAAGAACGGGATCTCCAGCAAAAGCGAGATCGAACCGCTGAAGGCGTTCAGCGGCGAATAATGATTCTGCTTATAGTACGTCTGCAGCATCATCATGCGCTCGTTGCCGGAGAAGGTCTTCTTGATATGCGAGACGCCGGGCGAAAGCTCCGCCTCCCGGTCACGCGCCGCCTCCTGCACCGCGTCCGCGCGGCGGTAAAGCGGGAGCACCAGGAAATTCATGACGAGGCTGAGAGCGATGATGCAGATGGCCGGGTCCTGGATGAGACTGTAAACAAGCTGGAAGATGACTTCAAATACCAGCTTCAGCGGATCTATGATGATTGTTCTGAGCATGGCCCAAAGTGTCATTTCACTTCACCTTCCTTCAGAACGAGTTCTTCGTATTTTTCGCAGAGATAGTCTGCCGCGCGCTTCGCGCCTTCGCCCGGATACATCCAGGTCTCGGCCATGACTTCTTCGCGGCCGCGCTGGAAAGCCGGATCCGAAAGACATTCGTCGATCAGTTCCTTCAGCTTCGGCATGTTTTCTTCGGTGAGTGCCTTGCCGAGACGCGGCAGCGCGGAAACGGTCCAGAGCGGGCGGTCGAGCCACCAGGCGTCGTAGGGCGCCAGGTCAAAATCCGGATCCGTGTAGATCACCGGCTTGTTGTAGATCAGTGCAAACTCAAAAATAACACCGGAGAAATCCGACACCATGATGTCCGAACGCTTCAGCACCGCGGAATTATCGAGGTCGCGGTTCCATTCCAGGCGGTCGGAATCCGGGTACTCCCGCATCAGCTTTTCCATCCGCTCCTTTTCTGCCGTAAAGGACTGCGGATGCGGACGGATGATCACGTGATAACCGGTGTCGAGCAGCGTGTCGATGATCCTGCCGCCGTAGACCGCAAGGATCGCGCTGTCGCCCCAGGACGGGGCCAGGAGGACGGTCTTTCCCTCCGCAGGCGGCACTTCCACGGTGCTGCTCTTCTTCACCATTTCGTCCATGTACGGGATGCCGACCATCCGGATCTCTTTTTCGGGAAGCTTCCGGAGCGCCTCGAGCGCACGGATATCTTCCTCCTGATATTTGCCGGACAGGAGGATCGCGTCATAATAATCGATGCCGAACATGCGGTAGAGGCAGATCTCGCTCGCCGCATGCGGAATATGCACGTACCACTTTGCCTTCGGCGCGCGCTTCCACTGATATACTTCAAGACCGGGCGTCGTGGAGAGCACGATGTCCGCGTTCAGGTTGTTCAGGCGCGCGAACATCTTGTTGCCGCTGCCGATGAATTCTGCCTTCAGCCCTTCGATCCCGGCAGTGAAAGCGGGATCGTCTTCCGAGGCCGTGAGGTACAGGATCTTATGGCCGCGTCCGGTCATTTCAAGGACCACCGGCCGGAAAACGTTCCAGTAACGCTTATTATCGGAAAAAATGACAAAAGGAACCCGGTTTGGATCCGTTTTCCCCTTGCCTACGAGCTTCATGCGAAGCTTCATGACGGCAACGCGGACACCGTAAAAGACTGCGCCGATCAGTCCCAGCAGCAGCGTGAAGAGCATGCTGCCCGTGCCCGGATCAATGTACAGAAGATTCATCAAAGCTCCTCAAAAGCCGCGATATTGCCGAGCATTCTTTCATAACGCTCTGCCGCCCAGTCTTCCATCGGCTGGCCGTCGAAGGGAACACGGGTCTTGGCCCAGAGCGTCCAGAGGTAGTCGACGTAGATCTTGTTCGCGAGGAAGTGCTTGTTCTCCGTGACCGACGGCGCATGGCCGAGATAATCCGTGAGCAGCAGGCGGTCCCAGGCTTCATCAAAGCCGGCCTCGATCGAAATGTCGGAAACGTCCCACATCCCGTCGTTCATGCCCGCGTACTCCCAGTCGATCAGGTACAGCCGGCCGCTGCCGCCGTAGACCCAGTTCTCGCAGAGCGGGTCATTGTGGCAGGGCACCTTCCCGGGATGGATCTCGCGGTCGATCTCTTCCTTGATCCGCATGACCTTTTCCTTCTGCTCATTGTAATCCGCGGGCATCGGGACGTTCATGCTGAAGATGATTTTCTCATAGTTGGCCGCCATATCGAAGACTTCGAACGGTACGCCGGTATCTTCGCCGCAGTCGTGCGCCCTGCGGAAGAGCGCCGCAGCTTCGGCGACCATCTTCTCATCATGGAAGGCTTCGGCAGACATCGTCTTCGCGTTCGGGATATATTCGGTCACCTTGGAACCGTCTTCGCCGAAATAGAGCATCTGAGCATCGATGTCCAGCTTGCAGGCCAGCGTGGTGCTGATCTTTTCATCGCCGCGGACGATCATCTCCTCCGTGCCCTCGCCCGGAATACGCACCACGTATTCACGGCCGTCTTCCAGTACGGTATGATAAGTATG
>CADBQM010000003.1 GCA_902796795.1 uncultured Eubacteriales bacterium | reverse complement strand
GACCCGTACCTCACGACCTCCAGCGGCGGTGCCTTTCCTTCCGGCGACGGTTTTATCGTTTACCCGGGGCAGGATACAGTATATACTTCTCTCAGGGCAGAGGTCTTTTACGACGCGCTCCAGGACATCCGGACCTGTGAAGCCCTGGAGGGACTGATCGGAAGAGCCGCCGTAGAAAAGATGATCGATGACGCCGCCGGATATGAACTCACTTTTGATCACTATCCGAAAGAAGAACGCTTCCTTGGCGGGCTCCGGGCAGCGATGGTCGAAAAGATCAGGGAACTGACGGAGTGAAAGGAGAAATCAAAAAAAGCCGGGGACTGGTTTTACAGTCCCCGGCTTTTTACCGTTCAAACAGTTTCAGCAGCTTCATCTTCTTCTCCCCTTCCCTGCCGGAATAGGGATGTTCCCGAAGCGGCAGGTTCAGGTGCCGCCTGCCGGTCAGGACGGTCTGCGGGTGCGTGAATTCCCGGAAACCCCACGCGCCGTGGTAGGCGCCCATGCCGGAGTGGCCGGTACCGTTGAAGGGCACGCCCTTCACCATCATGTGGACGCAGACTTCGTTGACGCAGCCGCCGCCGTACTGCTCGGTGCTCATCACCCGTTTCGCCCATTTTTTATCGGCGGTGAATACATACATCGCAAGCGGATGTTCGCGCTCCCGGATCACCTTAAGCAGGGCGTCGACTTCTTCGTCTTTATAGGGCACGACCGGGAGCAGCGGGCTGAACAGCTCATGCTGCACGATGTCTTCATCGATCCCGACGGGATAGAAAACGGTCGGTGAGAAACGCTGCTCTTCGCGGACGCCGGTCCCGCCGAACACGACACGGTCCTTATGGTTTTCCGTCAGCTGTACACACTTATCGTAGGCCTTTTCCGTGATCAGTTTCGGATAGTCCGGATTTTCTTCCGCCTTCTCGCCGATCTGGCGGATGAATTCTTCCTTCAGCGCTTGAAGGAAGGGCTCCGCGGCTTCCTCCGCGACCGCGACCTGGTTGATATTGATACAGACCTGCCCGGCATTGCAGAGCTTGAAGAAAGCGATCTTGCGCGCGGCGTCCCGAAGGTCCGCGTCCTTCCGGATGATGCACCAGTTGCCCGTTTCGCCGCCGAGCTCCAGCGCGACCGGGGTCAGATGTTTTGACGCCATCTCGAGCACATGCTTTGCGACGGCCGGCGAGCCGGTATAAAAGATCTTGTCAAAGCGCTCCGTGAGGCACATGTCCGCCACGTCGTGGCCGCCGTCGATGACCGTGACATATTCCTCCGGGAAAGTATCGGCGATCAGCTGTTTCAAGGCCTTCGTGCATGCGGCGGATTTGGAGCTCGTCTTGAGCACCGCCGTATTGCCGCCGGAAATACTCGCGGCAAGCACGCCGAGCGTCAGCAGGATCGGGAAATTGAAGGGGGAGATGATCAGCGATACGCCGTAAGGCATCTTGTAAACGGCAGTCGACGTACTCGGGAAGCACAGAAGGCCGCTGAAATGATGCTCCGGCCGCGCCCATTTCTTCAGTCCCCGGATCATCTCGTTCACTTCCACGATGACCGGTCCCAGATCCACGAGATACGCCTCGACCGGGCTTTTCCTGAGGTCCTCATAAAGCGCTTTCTGAAGCAGCTCCTGATGGTCGGCGACCGCCTGCTTCAGCTTCTTCAGCTGCCCGATCCGGAAGTTCAGATCGAGCGTCGCGCCGGAACGGAAGTAAGCCCGCTGCTTTTCAACGATCCCGTGGATGCTTTCCTGTGTATAAGGCATGTTCTCCTCCTGATCCATTCCTGTCCCGGAATGCGGCAGGCTGTTTGCAAAACAGTGCTTAACGCTCCTGCGGCAGCTGTTCCTTAAGGGTCTCGAGATTCAGCCAGTACGTCAGGTCTTCCGGTTTATCGATCACCGCATTGCCGATGATACCGGCAGCAAGGGCGGTATATTTTTCTCTTTCATCGTAGGTCTCAAAAACGGCAGCGCGCTCGATCGGCCGGATGTCCATCCGGGGCCAGACCGACTTTGCGGCTTCCGCAAAAACGAACAGTGCGCCGTCGTAGAGCCTTAAGAGCCCGGCGTCCGTTGTCGGCACTTCCTGCTCCCGGCGCTCGAGGATCTTACTCAGCCGGTCCCGAAGCTCGGTATCCTTTTTGATCGTGATCCCGATGAGGACGCCGTCCGGGTCCGGGAGCCTGAACTTTTCTTCACTGCCTTCCGCACACGCGTCGCTGTATTCCGCTTCCGCCCCGGTCAGGAAAAAAGCGATCAGGCGCTTCGTATCCCCGCCGGTCTCAGGAAGCACCGCTTCCCGCTCCCGGACGGCGCGCGCGATCACTTCGTTGTCTTCCGTAAAACAGGCCTTCCCGGAGATCCGGAGGGTCTTTTGGGTTTCCGGATCTTCCAGGTAAAGCTGGACGTACGGTGTTTTGCAGAGCTCCGCATACATGCGGCAGCTTTTCGTCGTCATGAAATAAAACGCCCCGGCCTGTTCGAAAAGAAAGACCGTCGGCCGCACTTCCGGCCGTCCGTTCAGGCCGACCGTTCCGGCAAGGATCCGGGAGCACGCTGTAAGTGCCGCAATGACCGCAGTTTTGTCCATATCTACTTCCTTAAGAACAAGTCCTTTCTTTTCACCGCAGTACGGGTTTTATGCTCAGAACACTCTCCGCGCCGCCGCGGGAACAAAACCGTTGTACGCATAAGAGGTGATGGCCACTCCGCCCATGCTCTGTGAAGCATGGAGGATCTTCCCGTCCCCGATATAAATGGCAACGTGGCTGATATAGCCCTCCGGCGCATAATAGATCAGGTCGCCCGGCAGCCACTGCGCAGCGTCCATCGGAAGCACGACGCCGCGGCCGGCCTGCGCGCGCGAAGTGCGGGGCAGATAGATCCCCTGCGAAGCATAACACTGCATCACATAGGACGAGCAGTCGATCCCGCCGGTCAGGCTGTTGCCGCCGAACACATAGCGGGTCCCGAGGAACTGCTTGCCGAAGCTGATGATCTTTTCCGCAAGGATATCCCGCGGTGAGCGGACGTCCACGACACAGGCGTTTACGATATCACCGTGGGCTGCAATGATGCGGGTCCTGCCGGGACTTACGGCGGTCACGACGCCGTTTCCGTCGACGGCCGCGATGCCCGGATTCTCACTGGACCATTTGATAAAAGGATCCTCGGTCGTAAAATCCGGGACCACGGAAGCGCTGAGAGACGCCGTATTACCCGGGTTCAGGACGATATTTGCCGCAGAGATGTTCACGGCCGTGACCGGCGCGAGGACGGTGTACGTACAGTGTTTTTCAATGCCGTTGACCTTCATGACGACGTCGGCGGTCCCGGGATATACGGCTGTAACGATGCCGTTTGCGTCCACGGAAACGACGTTCGGATCCTCCGACCAGATCTCGCAGGTCAGGTTGTCGGTCGTATCGGCAGGCACCGTCTGGTATGACAGCTGATCCTGCTCCTGATAATTGAAAGTCCATTCTTTATGGTTCAGCTGAATATCCGAAAGCGTGACGTGCATTTCAATATCGACGCTGTCACTGAAATCGCCGCAG
>CADBQM010000002.1 GCA_902796795.1 uncultured Eubacteriales bacterium | reverse complement strand
TCCCGGCCATGTACCACCAGCTAAGAGCAACAAGAAAGCAAGTTCAGCGGGTTTTGTTGCTTTCCCGCCCGCGCAACGCAGGCTGAAGCTCAATTCTAGCCAAGTGCAACGCAGGCTGAAGCTCAATTCTAGCCAAGTGCACCACAAGCCAAAGCTCATCGCAAGTCATAGCGCTGTACAGCCGGATCTTACTTCTCTATGATCTCGTACAGGCGTGCGGAGAGCGGCGCCGGCAGGGTCACGCTGAGCGTCCCGGTGTGCGGATTCCAGGCGACGTCCCCTTCGTGGAAGGAAGGATAGATGCAGCGTGCCTCGGCCTCTTTCCCAAGCAGGTGCGCGACCGGCAGGCTGATCTGGTCGGTCTCGCTGTTCCGCCGCCAGACCGCGACGTAATTCTTCTTTCCGTTCCGGAGGCCCATCGAGACCCAGCTGTCGCGGAAGGTGGACATGCCGAGCGGCCAGAACGGCAGCGCGTCCTTGATGTCGCCGCGGATCTCCTTGTACAGGTCGAGCGCTTCTTTGACGAGCGCCTTCCGCCCGCTGTCGATCTCCGCGAGATGGCCGCTCTGGTGGATCCGGAGCAGCAGCGCGTTCACCATGTTGAAGACCACTTCCTCGCGGTCGCCTTCCCTGAGCGGGTAGCTCCACACCGCCGCCTGCTCCGGCGTCAGCACCGCGGGAGCGTTCGCCGAGATCGTCGCGTAATGCGCGTAGTTGGTCTGGTCGGAGGTCGACTGGATGCTGTAGCGGGAAAGCATCGCGTAGTCCATGCGCATGCTGCCCGAAGAGCAGTTTTCGATCACCAGGTCCGGATAGCGGCGGAAGACGTCATCCAGCCAGGCGAGGTAGGCCTGCTCGTGGCGGAAGAGGCCGTCGCCGAAGGAATCCGCGTTCGTTTCCGTCCCGATCCCCGGCTCGATATTGTAGTCCATCTTGATATAGCCGACGCCGTAGTCGTTCACGAGCCGGTCGATGACTTCGTTCGCGTGCGCGATCACCGCGGGGCTGCGGAAGTCGAGCTGCACGCGCTCGCGGGTCTTCACGCGCTTGCCGTGCCGCATGAAGAACCAGCTGTCGTCCGTCTCGGCAAGCTTCTTACAGTTGACGCCCATAACTTCGATCTCCAGCCACAGGCCGGGGACCATGCCCTTTGCGCGGATGTAGTCGAGCACTTTTTTGAGTCCGTTCGGGAAGCGCTTCTCCGAGGGCAGCCATTCGCCGACGCTATTCCACCACCAGCCGTCCGAATACCAGCCACAGTCGATGCAGAAGTACTCGCAGCCCATCTCCGCTGCGGCGTCGATCAGCGGATACTCCGCTTCCTCGGTAGGATCGCCCATCAGACAGTTCATGTAATCGTTGAAGATGATCGGCAGCGTCTCGTTGTCCCGGTTCTTCCGGCGGATCACGCGGCGGTAGGCGGTCAGTACGTCCATCGCGCTGTCAAAGCCTTCCGTGGTACTGCCGACGGCGGCCGTTACGGAACGGAAAGTCTCGCCCGGCTTCAGCTCGCGCCAGAAATGATGATAGATCTCGTTCGGGCCGGAAAGCTGCAGGTACAGCTGGCCCGGATGGTCGGAGATCTCAAAGTGCCAGGAACCGTTGTGCTCGATCTGGAAGAAGAGGTTGTTGCCGCACTCCGTATTCTCGATATAGCCCAGCGGGAAGTATTCCTTGGTGGACCAGTGCCCGACGTTCGTGAAGTGCGCGGGCTTCGAGGAAAGGCCGTTCCCGCCCTCCATCGCTTCGGTGAGCCCGAGCGACGCCGCCGTATAATCGGTCCACTGCATCTCCCGGTACCAGGCATTGTGCGGGACCTTCAGGAGGAACTTCTCGTCATACGGCCGGATCCCTTCTTTCATGATGCCCGTCAGCGCGAAGGAAGACACATATTCAAGTCCTTGCGGCTCGTCGGAACTGTTGATGACGTCCGTATAGGAGCGGACGATCGGCAGCCCGTCCACGAACTGCAGGTAACTCACGACCGTCACGCCGCTCTCCGGGTCCTTCTGGGTCACGGAAAGCAGCCGTCCGGTCTCATTCCGTGTATCACTGTGCGAAACATAGACGAGCCGGTCGGCAGGGGAAGTGATCTCGTACTTCACGCCGAAGAGCTCGCCCGGCCGGTCGTTCCCGGTCAGCATCAGCTCGACCAGCGTAAAGTATTTCTTTCCGTAGATCGTATGCGCATCGACCGGCCGGCCGTCAAAGGGTAGCGAGGAAAAGTGGATGAGATAGACCTTTCCCTCATCGCTGACTTCGATCTCCAGGTAAAGCCCGTTCTCGTGGATGCTGATCTGTTTCATGTCTGTCCTCCGTATTATTTGTTAAAAAAGATCCGGGAGTTTTCATCTCCCGGATCTTCCTGTCCTGCTGGTGTTTCTTTAGTTGATGATGCGGTTCGCAAACAGGGGGTTCCGGTAGTAGGCATTCCATATACAGATGCCCGTCGCTTCCGTGCCCGCATGTACGATCTGGCCGTTGCCGATGTACATCGCTACGTGACCGAGGTACTTGTAGCTGTTCGAGTAGAAGAGCAGGTCGCCCGGCCGAAGATCGTTTAGATCTACACGCACGCCCTGTCCGGACTGGCCTTCCGGCGTATAGGAGAGGCTGTAGCCGAAGTTGGCGTAGACCAGGGACGTAAAGCCGGAACAGTCGGTACCGGTGACCAGGCTGCGTCCGCCGTGGACGTAGGGGTTGCCGACGAACTGGAGCGCGTACTGTACGACCGCGTTCCGCTGTGCCGCCAGCGCGTCGTTGCTCGCGTTGGAGCTTGCGGCGTTTGCTGCCGCCGCCGCTGCTGCCGCTGCCGCGGCTTCCTGGCGGGCCCGTTCCTGTTCGGCTGCCGCCGCTGCCGCTGCTGCTGCCGCTGCCTGCTGCTGCCGTGCCCATTCTTCCTGCTGGCGGGCGAGTTCCGCCGCCTTTGCGGCTTCTTCCTGGGCACGAAGCGCTGCTTCGTATTCTTCCTGTGCTTTCCTTGCTGCTTCTTCCGCGGCCAGGCGCCGCGCGATCTCCGCTTCTTCTTCCTCAATACTGATCGCGGTCTTGAAGACGCGTTCGATATCGAGGCAGTCCGCATATACGTAACCGGTCGAGGCGTCGTCCGAAGTGATCTTCGCCCAGCCGTCGTCGGTCAGTTCATCAATGAAGACCTGCGTTCCTCTTTCATAGAACGTGAAGACGTTATCCGGATTGTTGAGATCCGGCTCGGAACGCACGCGCAGGTAATCTTCCATGACGGTGCCCATCAGGACGCCGACTTCCTCGCGCATCGCTTCCGCTTCTTCGCCGGTCAGGAAAAATTCCGATTTAATATAGCCGACCACGCTGCCGGAAGAGATCATGAACCACTTGCCGTCCTCGCCGTCCACTTCGTCCAGGATATCCGCCGCGCAGAAGTTGTAGATCTTGCCGACGACTTCATCCTCGGTCGTGGGGCCGGAACGTACGTTGACGTAATTGGATACATAAGCAAGTGCCTTCTGGCCCTTGTACTCCGACGGTGTCTCGTCCTCCGGAGGCGTCTCAAGCTCCGGGGTATGCGTCATACCGGTGCTGTTGCCGGTCCCGTCGTCCGCACCGTAATGCGGCGCCGGCAGGCTTTCCGCGCCGGGCTTTACTTTTGCTTCCAGGGTCTCTATATAGACCGCCGGTTCTGTTTTGGATTCTGCTTCATCCTGTCCCGCAAAATTGCCGAGAGAGGTCGCCGGAAGCGAGCAGCCGCTGAAAGCGCCCAGCATAAGTGACGCCGCGATCAATATGGCTGCTGTTTTTTTGAACATTTCGGCCGCTCCTTTCACAGTTTCAACAAACTTCCCCTGTATTATAAACGGTGTCGCCCATAATTGCAATGAAAAACACAGATTTTTTACATTTTTGTTACATTTTTGTTAAATCAGCCCGCTTTTGCCCCGCGGAAGCGGTTGAAATGCTTGACGCTTTCCCGCCCGGATGCTAAATTATACGGGTA
>CADBQM010000001.1 GCA_902796795.1 uncultured Eubacteriales bacterium | reverse complement strand
CCGACCTTGCGGACGTAGCTTTCGATACCGGCCTCTTCCGGATACGCGTTCTTCAGTTCCAACGTCAGGACGCCGTCCTCATACGAAAGGACTTCGCCGTGATACTGCCGGCCGTAAGGCTCGCCGATCCATTCCCCGCCGTTTTTCCGGAAGGCCGGAAGGTTGTGATACAGCGACTGCATGCCCCAGAGGGTGTAGCGGTCGTCGTTGAACGTGGTCTTGGTGTACTGCTCAACGCCCGCGTCGATAAAGACCGGTTTGCCGTCCGCATACAGAATGAACGAGCCGATGTCGTTATGATTGTGGGCTTCGTCGTTGTGTCCGCCCTTCGCCGCCAGCGCGAACAGGGCGCCGGACGCGCTCTTTTTCTTCGCGACCATGACCTGGATGCCGGGATAAAACACGCTGTCTTCCGGGCTTTCTTCTGCCGCGTCTGCCGCTGCTGCCGGATAGACTTCATTCAAGTTCCGGAGGCCCCGTTCCACGCCGAAGCGGCGAGTCTGCCAGCGGCCGAATTCCTCCGGCTTACTGTTCTTCCGCACAAAGGCAAAGAGCTTTTCCGAGCCGGTGATCCTGGCCATGCGGGTGATCAGCTCCATGTCCGGGCGGATGTTGTGCGCCGCGTCCGCAAAGTTGGCCCACACGCCATCGGTCAGCTGCATATCCGCAATATATTCTGCCATCTTCTTCATGAAGGGGTCGGCACGGAAGTCACCGGCGCCGGCCGTCAGATCGTTGATGATCTCCAGGCAGTCAAAGTAACTGCCGGCCGCATGATTCCAGTAACCCGGGCCCTCGTCGCAGCCGCCGTCCTCGTGGTAGTCGTTGGTGAACTTCTCCAGGATGCCGATCGAACGGTTGACCGCATGTGCGCGCTTTTCGGGATCGTCCTCGCAGAGCAGCACTGCCGTGAGCACGTTCGAAATGATCCACGGCGTCCAGTTCATCAGCACACGGCCGGTCTCGCCGGTCCACCAGTTGTTCTCGCCGATCACGTCATAGTAGGGATGGAAGGTCCGCTTCTTCAGCGTATCCTTGATGCGGCGGCGGATCACCGGCGTTACGGGATCCAGGATGTCCGCGCCGAGCGCGTAGACCATGGCCATGATCGCGGCCGTCTCCGCGGAGAACAGGTCGATGTGGCGCATGTCGTCGTTCTCTTCCGCCAGGTCAAATGAATCCGGCAGGCAGGGAATGGGGTTCCCATGGCAGGGAAGATTGTGCGCCGGGATGACCCAGCTGGTCTCCTCCAGCACAGCCCAGACGTAGTCCACAAGCTGGTCCGCAAAGCGGCCCTGCTTCTCCAGGAGTTCCGCAAACAGCAGCGTCTCGATCGCCATGCGGCGGGCAAAGTACGGCCCCTCAAAACGGGAGCGGTTGCCGTTCCTGTAGAACTGCATGTACAGGGTCGCGGGCAGCTGCGGGACCGGCTCCTTCAGGAAGGCTTCCGCATCTTCAATGACGCCGGACGTCCTCAGACGTTCCATGTCGACCGCGGGGAGAAAACGCTCGCCGGCGACCATTTCCGGAGTGGCTCTGAATGTTTTGAATACTGATGGCATGATGTTCCTCCTTTATGTCATCTGAATGAAGGTTGGCGCTGCGTTCGCCGGCGGCCGGTTGCGGCACCTCTGGTCGGGCGCTGCTCTCGTGATGGTCCTGCGTCGGAGTCCGGCTCACACGCTGTATTCTTCCTCTACATAGCGGCGGATGAGGTCTTCGAGTTCGCCGCTGATGCCTTCGTGGCAGGTCACTGCGTCGCCGAATTCGATGTAGCTTCCGTCCGCGGAGTCTTTCCACGGCGCCTTACCGGACATGAAGTCGGCAAAGAGCGACGTCACCTTGTCGGCAAGTTCAAAGTCGTAAGGCTGCCACGGGCGGGTCGGCGGAACGCCTTCGCCGAGCGAACCGAAGGCGTAGAACAGGTCGCTCGAATGGTAGGCCATGATGATCTCCGGATCGTTGGGGCCGCCCTTATCTTCCGGCCGGAGCGGCAGGAAGTGTGAGAAGAGGAAGACGTAGTTCCGGAACGCCGGGTCGATCTTCTGCATATGCGCGCCGAACAGCCGGGCGAGCATCAGGTTGCGGCTGAAGTTTACGCGGCCCTTCCGGGCAAGGCCGGCGGTCGCAAGCTCCCGTGCGCGGCGGTAGGCCGTCTCGTCCGTCACCGGAACGAGCGCGCGGAACTTTTCGTCGTCATAAAGCGGGCCGAGCAGCGTCCGGAAGTGCGCGTAAAAACGTTCCGCGGTGAAGTCTTGCTTCCCCTCCTTTTCGCTGATGCCCATGTCCGCAAAGACGTCGGCCTCGCCGAGGCAAGTCCCGCAGATGAACTCAGTCCCGCCCGCATAGGCTTCCAGGCAGTCCTTCATGAACGGATACGGCACCAGGTCGCCGTCGCAGATCATCTCGCCGGGGATCTTCGCATTCGCTTTCAGGTTGAAGATCGTCGGCGGCAGCGCGCGGAGCGCTTCCGCGGAAATGTCCGGATCGATCCCGCAGGCGGCAAGGTAAGCTTTGCCTTCCGCTTCGGCTTCCTCCTGCGTCTTGAAGTGCTGCATCCACTTGAGGCCGCTGTGCGCGATCACGCGCTTGAAGAGGCCCTTTCCCGCGGGCGAGCCGGCCAGCATGCAGACCTTCTGGCTGCCGCCGGACTGTCCGCCGATCGTGATATTATCGGGATCGCCGCCGAACGCGGCAATGTTCTCCCGGATCCAGCGCATCGCCATGAGCTGGTCGGTAAATCCGTAGTTCCCGTTCTTTCCGTTCTCGTCCCGGAGCTGCGGCAGCGCAAGATAGCCGAAAACGTTCAGCCGCTGCGCGACGGAAACAACGATGATGCCCTTTTTCGCAAGCGCGTTGCCGTCGAACGCGATCTCATAATAGAAACCGGTCGAAAGTCCGCCGCCGTGGAACCAGACGTAGACCGGCCGTTTTTCCTCTGCGCTCTCCGCCCCCGTCGTCACGGAAAGATAGAGGCAGTCTTCGCTGAGCGCCGGCCAGTCGTTGAAATAAAAATCCGTCAGATACGGCGCGCCTTCGCAGAGGGTCTGAAACTCTGCCGGCGCGTAAGAAGTGCCGTCGTACACGCCCTCCCAGTCCGCGACAGGCTCTGCGGGCTTAAACCGGAGCGCGCCGATGGGCGGCTTTGCGTAGGGTACCTTTTTAAAGACGGTGATCCCGGCGTTGGCGCCTTCCTGCAGCGCGCCGCGGATCAGGCCGTTCTTTGTTTTTGCAATTTCGAGTGCCATAGTTTCCTGCCTCTCATTTCTGTTGTTGCTGCGAGTCTTTCCGGGCGGCCATCCCTGGCGGGCGCTGCTCTCGTGATGGTCCTGCTTTCCGACGGCCTTTCGCTCGGATGTTCCGGTCCGACCCAACAAGCTTTTTTCCGCCTGGTGGTCGGAGTTTTTATGCTTATGAGTGCTTGAATGTATGTTGCTTTCCGACCCTAAGCGCGATTTCTTCCTGTAGGGTCGGTATTTTGCAGCTTCAAAGGGCTTGAAATGCGCCTTCCGCTCCGACCCAACCTGCTTTTTACCTTCTCAGGTCGGACTTTAGCGGCTTCAAGTGGCTTGAAACGAGGTAAATGGTCCGACCTGACTTGCTACTTCTGCCCGAAGGTCGGATTGCACCGCTCCGAGAGGCCTCAAATGCGGCTTTTAGGTCCGACCCAACTTGCTTTTTCATCCCCTGAGGTCGGTATCCAGTCGCGAAAAGCCGCCGCAGAAAGCAAACGAAAGGCCGCCAGCTGACTCAGGATCATCACGAGGGCACCCCTTCTTCTGTCACCTTATCAGAATGATCGGTGAATATCAAGCGCCGTTGAAAAATCTCTTGCAATAATCGGAAACTTACTGTAGAATAGCGGTACAGCTTTGGGGGCGTAGCTCAGTTGGGAGAGCGCTTGAATGGCATTCAAGAGGTCATGGGTTCGACTCCCACCGTCTCCACTCAAAAAACCTTATATTTACGGGAAAAAACAGGGTTTTGAAGTGTTTACTTCTGTTTACGCCAAGACCTGTGAGTTGGATTAACAAGATTAGGAAGGAGGTAATCTTCTTCATCGTCTGACATTTCCGTTATAATGGGGAGAGTTTTTAACGCAGGCTCATCTTTATGATGGGCTTGTTTTTATGTTCAAAACTGGCTGTTGCCTTCCTTTTACGCACCAGAATGCCCCAAATACCGTTTCAATATTGCTTCCCTTAAACTGTTCGCTGAACCTCCCAAAATGCCATCAGACCACCCATACAGCCCACGAACAAGCATCGTGAGTTGTACAGATGGCCTGATCCCGACCTCGGGGATCGGTCACACTCTCTATCACAATCAAGACGCTTCGGTCAACTGCCGGAGCGTCATTCGATTCAATGTTGAGTAAATACAAGTCGCTACGCCAGACTTCCTTATATTGAGTTTTCATGATACAATTCCCCATAGAATACTTTTTTTGAAGGGCAATACTTTCGAAAAGCGTCGAAAAAACCACAGGGATTGTAAAATGTCAGCCGGCTGCAAAGAATGGACTCAATGCAGGTGGTACGGGGTTATTTGTTTTGGCTATTGCGAGGAATTATCATGAAGACTAATAGCGGGATCGGTTATGAAATGACAAAAATATTAATTGCCGCCTTAATCCTTATAGCGCTAGTTTCCTGCCATTCCGTCATTACCCGGGCAGCAGCGTTTAGTCCGCGTTTAAGTGCGACTGCCTCCAATACTGCCACCGTCACGCCGCCCGTGAAACCGAGTGTATCCATTAGAAATCTGGTCGTCGGCGAACTGTCCGGAGCTCTCCTACAGATTAAGGACGGCAACACCATTGTGGAGTCCTGGACATCTG